>NZ_JAWDJM010000194.1:0-50370 GCF_032465715.1 Paraclostridium sp. MRS3W1
TATTTAAATTAAACTTTAACTTCTTTTTTATACAAAACTTTTCAATTATAATAAATAGTGTTGTTATAATTAAACCTAAATCTGCAATTGATACACTTGGTATGTATGCAGAATATACCGATAATACGGGAAATAAAGCTATTAAAACTGTAAATATTTTTTTCATATCTATTTATACTCCTATATTATACTGATTGCAAACTTTTCACTTTATACGTTATGAGTTATATATTTTCTTCAGTATACTTTTAAATTTATCTACATCTGTATATCTCTTAGCATTTTCTAATGATTTTTTTGATTTTGAATTGTAGTAACTACTATTTTCAATTAGAGCTTCCAACTCATTTAAATAATCACTTTCAGATTCACATAACTTACCCGATTGATTTGTTATAATGCTTTTTAATCCTCCAACAGAATTTGCAACAACAGGCTTACCTAAAATCATAGCTTCTGCTGCTACTAACCCAAACCCTTCCCATTTTGATGTTATGACCAAGACCTTCGAATTTTTCATTATATTAAATGGATTACTTTTATAACCTAAAAGTTCTATATGTTCATTCAACTTGTATTCACTTATTAATTTATTACATTCAAAAAATAAACTCCCATCTCCTACTATACAAGCTTTTACATTATAACTTTGCTGTATTTGTTTTACTAAATTTATAAATAATAAAGGATTTTTTTCATCCTCTAGTCTTCCTACATACAACAAGTCATACATTTTATTTGTTTCATTTATATTAGACATATCTTCAACTAATTTTTTATCAATATAATTTTCTAATACATGTATTTTTTTACTTGATATTTTAGAAAAAATAGCTTCATCTTTTATTTCATTTGACACCGTAATTATATTGGAATAAATAGGACAAGACATAGCATACGCAATAGAATACTTATTTATAGATTTTATCCACAATGGATTTTGGTGTATATGTGATATTTTTTTACATTTATATAAGCTAATGGCACTTTTTATACTTGCCCTAAAATCATGCGCGTGTACTATATCTGGTTTCCATAACCTAAATAATTTATTTAATGTATATGGATTTATATTATCTATTGAAATATGCTTTATATTATATTCTTTTAATGTCTCTTCAATAGGGCCCTTTGGTGATACATATACAAAATCGTAATCTTCTTTTAATGAGTTAATTATATTTATAGCTACACGTTCGGCTCCTGAAAGTGAATTACTAGAAAGTAAATGTAATACTTTTTTTTTCATAAATTTTCCCTTCTGACCTTCATTATTTTCCCATAAAATTTTCTTTATAAATATTTGCTATATATAGCAGTCATCTCTATCTCAATATTTTGTGTAGAATAATTCTTTATATCTTCTAAATTATTTGTACTAAATTTACTTGTTATTTCTTTAGATTCTTGTATATCTTCAATATACTTTTCAAAGCTACTTAAATCATTAATTTCTACAACATACCCATTTTGCTTATGTTTTATCAAATCTCTATTTCCTCTGCAGTTAGTTACTACCAATGGTAAACCTGTTGCCATTGCTTCCATTATATTAACAGGCAATCCTTCTTGCTTAGATGTAGATATCGCTAAATCTGACAATGCCATTAAATCTACTATATCTTTTCTATATCCTAAAAAGTCTATTTGTTGCTCTAATCCATATTTGATAACTTTTTCTTTGTATTTACTCTCTAATATTCCATTTCCAACTAAAAGTAATTTTATATTATTTATTTTACTATTCAATCTTTTCATAGCCTCTATAATCATATCTTGGTTTTTTCTATAACTTAACTCACCCACATAGATTAATATATATTCATTCTCATTATATCCATATTTATTTCTTAACTCTAATTTACGATTTTTTGTTTGAGGTTTAAATTTATTTAAATCTATACCTACCCCATGAACATGTTCTACATTGTTTATCTTTAATTTATTTTTCGCTAAATAAAAATCTTCATTATTAATAGTTATAATACAATCTGTATATTTACCAAAAAATTTTTCAAAATTATAGTACATTATCCAATTTTTCTTCGGAGCTCCCTCAAAAAAATGTAATCCATGAGCTGTGTATAGTACCTTTGTTCCTCTTTTTCTTGTTTCTTTTGATGCTAATCTTGTTATAGCACCTCCTGATGGAGACTGACAATGAATTAATTCAAAATCTTCTTTTCTAAATAATTTTTTTAATTGTTTTAAAGCTTTTAAATTTTGAATACTAAATGGATTTCTATCAAAATCTATTTGATGTTTTATTACATTTGGGTTATCAAATTTGTCTATCTCTTCATTAAAATTTGCAGCTATGTGAACTTCATGTCCCATATTTAACAACACTTTATAGTCACTCTGTCCAAATATTCTAAAGTGCCTACCTAGGTGTGCCGTAACTAAAACTTTAGCCATACTAAAACGCTCCCATTCTTACTTATTAAAAAATAATTTATTATCTAACTTTCTTATGAAAACTATTTATTGAGCTTTCTACTCTGAAACCATTTGATATATAAAAATTCAAAGCTCCTAAATTATCAATCTGAGTTCCCACAAAAACATTCTTAATATTTTTCTTATTAAAATTCATAAGTGCATAGTTGATCAGCTTTTTTCCAATCCCTAAACCTTGATAGTCTTTATTAATTCCTACTAAACTTATAACTCCATCTAATTCTCTGTCACTAATTCTATTCCTATATATACAACTTATAAACCCTATTAATTTATCTTTATATGTAACTCCTATAACATCAACAGACTTACTTCTTATTTCATTTTCTATCCATTTCTTATATAGTGTATTTGCATCTTCATTTCTCAAGTTAGGATCTTGAAAAAATCTACCATGTTTATATAAATTGTCAATAATATATAATACCTCTTCTAAATTTGTTTCACTTAAAACGCTAAAATCATAATCTTTACTACTATCAATTGAAATATTATCATCAATATTTTTCTTTAATGTTATTATACAGTCCATTAAATTGTATCTATTTTCTTCTAAAATATGCATACTAGAATATAAGTCTGTTTTTACCTTAGTAAATAAACAATCGTAGTTTTCTACTTTAGCTACCTCATCTATCTTAGTTACTATACTATCTGTTAAATCACCATAACATAATTCCATCGAACCTATTTTTTTATTAAAAATTTCACTATCCCATTTAAGGTTTTTAATCTTCGCTATTGATTTAATATTTCCATTACTGTTTTCAATAAAATAAATTGAATCTTCTTCTATATAATTTATGTATTCAAGTAAAAGCATTTTACTTTCTTTTCCACTTCTTATATTTATCATTTTTTACCTCATACTTTAAATATTTTTAGCTTCTTCAACTTCTTCATGTTCTACAGATTTGTTTACACCTTCACTTTTTAAAACAGAAAGAGCCGTCTTAATTAATATTTGAACATCTAGTAATATAGAATAATTTTCAATATAAAATATATCCATCTCTATTCTATTTTTCCACTCAATATTATTTCTGCCATTACACTGGGCATAGCCTGTAACTCCAGGTTTAACTAATAACTTTCTTTTGTCAAAATCTGTATATAGCTCATAGTGATCTGGCAAATCAGGTCTCGGTCCTATAAAGCTCATTTCTCCTTTTAATATGTTAAATATTTGTGTCAATTCATCCAGGCTCGTTTTTCGTAAAACATTACCAACCCTAGTAACTCTAGGATCATTATCACTATTGAATGTAGACCCATCTTCATTCCTTATATCAGGTGCATCTACATACATAGTTCTAAATTTATATATTTCAAATATATTTCCATTCTTCCCAAGTCTTTTTTGTTTGAATATAATAGGTCCTCTACTATCAAGTTTTATAGCAAATGCGATAATTAATAATATTGGAGCTAATAAAATTAATAGTATTAAACCAAAAACTTTATCTAAAACATTTTTAATAAACATTAAAATCCTCCATAAAATCTTTTTCTTTTTTTATTGCTCCAATATTTTGTCTAGTGTATTTACTATATACTCAACTTGTTCTAGAGTTAATACACTATTAAGTGGCAATGTTATTTCATTTTTATACATATTAAAAGCCTTAGGATAATTTTCTATATCAAACCCTAAATTTTTATAAGCTGTTAATAATGGTAGTGGTTTATAATGAACATTAGTTGAAATACCGGCCTCAGCCATTTTCACTATAACTTCATTCCTAAATACTTCATCTTTTCCTGTTAATCTAATTAAATATAAATGACCACTAGATTCATACTCATCAGTAAAATGTTTAAGTACTTCCACTCCATCAATTTCATTTAATAGTTCATCATATTTATTTATAATTGCTTTTCTGTAATTAAGTAGCTCTTCATACCTACTTAATTGACCTAATCCTATCGCTGCCATTATATCTGTCATATTGCATTTATATGCAGGCTCGATTATGTCATACTCCCAAGATCCTATCTTAGTCTTAGCTAATGCATCTTTTGTCTGTCCATGAAGTGATAAGCAATTATATTTTTTGTATATTACTTCATTATCAATTCCATCAATATTCTTCCACGTAACAGCTCCACCTTCTGCTGTAGTAAGGTTCTTAACAGCATGGAAAGAAAAACTTGTAAAATCAGCCATGCTTCCACTCATTCTACCCTTGTAACTTGCACCAAATGAGTGTGCTCCATCAGCTATTACAGTTACTCTTCCTATAGACTTTTGTATTTCATTGTTTGCTTTAAATAAGTCTTTTTTACTATTAACAACTTCAAAAATCTCGTCATAATCACAAGGTACTCCTGCTAAATCAACACATATAACAGCCTTTGTTTTTTCTGTTATAGCTTCTCTTAATTTTTCATAATCCATTTGGTATGAACCTTCTGCTGTATCAACTAAAACTATCTTTGCCCCAACATGATGTATAACACTTGCCGATGCAGTATATGTATAAGCACTTGTTATAACTTCATCTCCTGGTCCTATTCCTAAAACTCTTAATGTCATTTCCATTCCTGCAGTGGCAGAGTTTAAACATATAGCTCTGTTTGTTGTGCAGTAATCAGCTATCTTTCTTTCAAATTCCTTAGTCTTTGGACCTGTTGTAATCCATCCTGATTTTAATACTTCTACCACATTATTTATTTCAACATCCGTTATATCTGGTGGTGAAAATGGAATATTCATATTTTATGCCCCCTTAAGTGATTTATCGTTTGCTTCTTCAGGTCTTATATAAGTAGTAACTAATTCTCTCATAGCACTATCAATTAGATCTACTTCTTCTTTATCAACTATAGACTTTAAAATCTCTAAATGCATCTTGCATCTTTCAGAATCAAAATCTATCGGTTTACCAATAAATATCTTCTTATGATCAGTATTAGTTAAACCTTCTTCTGACATAAGTAACTCTTCATATAATTTTTCTCCTGGTCTAAGTCCAGTAAACTTAATCTTTATATCTACATTTGGTTCAAACCCGCTAAGTCTAATTAAGTTGTCTGCTAAATCAACTATTTTAACTGGATCTCCCATATCAAGTACAAATATCTCTCCACCTTTAGCCATAGCTCCTGCTTGTATAACAAGTTGAACAGCTTCTGGTATTGTCATAAAGTATCGTATAATATCTGGGTGAGTTATAGTTACTGGTCCACCTTCTTCAATTTGCTTTTTAAATAATGGAATAACACTTCCGTTACTTCCAAGTACATTCCCGAATCTAACTGCTACAAACTCTGTTTCACTTTTTTCATTCATAGTTTGTATTATCATTTCTGCTGCTCTTTTAGTTGCACCCATTATATTAGTTGGGTTAACAGCTTTGTCAGTAGATATAAGTACAAATCTTTTAACTTTATATTTATCTGCAAGTGTTGCTACGTTTCTTGTTCCAAATATGTTATTTTTTATAGCCTCACTTGGGCTTTTTTCCATAAGAGGAACATGCTTATGCGCTGCTGCATGGAATACTGCATCAGGTCTATACTTATTAAATATTTCATCCATACGCTTTTCTTCTCTAATTGATGCTATTATAGTTTTAAGATTTAAGCTGCTACCGTATTTTCTTATTAACTCTTGTTGAATTGCGTATGCGTTATTTTCGTAGTTATCAAGTATTATAAGTTGTTTTGGATTAAAACTTGCTACTTGTCTACATAGCTCACTTCCAATACTTCCTCCTCCACCTGTTACTAAAACCACTTTATTTTGTAGATATTCACTCATTTCAGCTAAATTTACTTTTATTGTTTCTCTTCCTAATAAGTCCTCAATTTGAACATCCCTGATTTTTTTTATATCTACTTTTCCATCAATAATTTCGTATACACCAGGTATTGTTCTTAATTTACATTTTGTCTGTTTACAAATTTCTATAATATGTTTCTTGTCATGTTTACTTATTTTAGCGATTGCTATTATGATTTCATCGATATCATGTTTTTCTACTAGGTCATGTACGTCTTTTATATTTCCTAAAATAGGTATATTATGTATTCTTCTACCTTTTTTACTTACGTCATCATCTAATATTCCTATAGGTTTTTTTAAAAGTTGAGGATTGTTTTTAAGTTCTTGAATCACCATCTCTCCTGCACTTCCTGCTCCTACAATAAGTACATTTGAAGATTTCTCTTTCAAACCACTTCTTATTAAAACTCTTCTACCCGTTCTATAAAGAAGTCTTGTTCCTCCTGTTAATGATATAGTTAATATCGTGTTTAAAATGTAAAAAGTTATTGAAAATTGTATTCCCATAAATAGGTGTATTAAATAAGTTGTTATTACTGATAATGTACACGCAAATACTATTGCAATTAGTTCTTCTTCTCCTGCATATCTCCATAAGCTGTGGTAACATCTACAAAGTGATAAAGTTACTATACTTACAAATACATAAACTAAGATTGCACCCATAGCTATATGTTCCAAATAGTATTGTGAGTAGATTATCCAAGTAGAAACTATAAATGATAACACTATACATGCTATATCTGTTCCAACTAAAATTAGTTGTCTCATTCTGTACTTACCTAATAAATTTTCTAATACACTTTCTTTCTCTGGGGCTGCGATTTCAGTCTCCATAAAACTAATCCCCCTTTTTAATATAAATTTTTTTAATTTTAATATAAAGTTTCTTAGGTAGCATCCGTAATATATATTTACAAGGGTGCTACCATAACCCCTAAGCAATAATTTTTCAAATTTTCATAATGTTAAACTTGTTTGGTGCACTAAAATTTTCGCCGATTTTAGTGCATAAATTTTTAGCTTTTCTTCTTTTTCTTTTTAGAAACTCTGCTTGAATCACTTTGTTCATAATAATAGCTATAGTAACCATACGAACCATTTTTTTCTATATATTTATTAAGTACGGCACCAATTACATTAGCTTTAACTTTTTCTAGTCTTTCTTTTGCTATTTTTGCTCTTTCTGTCTCTACATCTTTAGCTCCAACTACTAAAATCGTTCCATCTGAGTAATTAGCTAAGACCCCTGCATCCATAATAATCCCTATTGGTGGTGTATCTATAAAAATATAATCATAACAATCTCTTAATCCATTTATAAATTCTCTCATTTTTTTTGATTCTAATATCTCTGCTGGATTTGGAGGAATTGTACCTGCTGTTATAATTTGTAAATTTTCTAACTCTGTGTTTTGAACACATTGTTTTAACTCTTTTTTTCCTGTTAATACATCAGTTAAACCTAATGCATTAGGTTTACTAAACATTTTATGAACACTTGGGTTTCTAAGATCTGCATCTATTAATAAAACCCTTTTTCCTTCTAAAGAAGCAAAGCTTACAGCTAAATTAGAAGTAACAGTTGTTTTGCCTTCATCTTGTTTAGAACTTGTTATCACTATTGTTTTCATTTCATTATCAATCCTTGAAAACTGTATATTTGTTCTAATACTTCTATAGGCTTCAGCTATTGGTGATTTGGGATCATTAAACGCTGTTATATTTATCATCTTATTTACCACCTTTCTTACCTTTATTTTCATGAGGTACTACTCCTAGTAGTGGTAATCCTAAATGTTTTTCTATATCTTGAGGTACTTTTATTTTATTGTCTAGATACTCAAGTAAGAATATAACAAATAAAGATATCATTATCCCTAGTACTGCAGCTATTGCAACATTCATTACTTTATTCGGTTTTATAGGCGTTTTGGGAACAATACCTTTGTCTATCACCTTTACACTGTTAGCTTTTGTTATTCGCTTAACTTCCTTAGTGAATGCTTTCGGTATAGCGTTTGCTATATCAGCTGCTCTTTGAGGATTTGTATCTTGGACTGATACTGAAATTATCTGAGTGTCATTAACTGACGAGACGTTTATTTTATCGGTTATTTCTTCATAACCACCTTTTATACCTAGCGACGTTGTTACTTCATCTAATACTGCCTTTGATTTTATTATCTCTCCATATGTTACTGCTAACTTTTGAGAAACGTTTATCTGGTCAGTTGTTATGATATCTGTTCCAGGTGCTTTATCGCTATTTACCAAAATTGTTGTATTTGATTCATACACTGGACTTAATACAAAAAAGCTTATAATTGCACTTATGATTACTGCTATAGATGTCATTAAAACTATTATCCATGCTCTTTTTCTGATAATCTGAAAATACTCTTTTAAGTCGATAGTCTCTTCCATTTTTCCCTCCATTTTCTTATTTTTCTGCTTGTTTTCTTCGTTTTCTGCCTATTTCGATCTATTTTACGTGCTATATGTTAGCACTTTCATCCATGTTTGTATATAGTTTCTACAAAGGCTCCCTTTATTTTACATATATCGACTTTTTCAGAATATTCTTTAGCGTTTTTTCGACATTTCTTATTATTTATTAATTTTTACTCTACATTACTAGTTTGAGAATCGTTATTTTGTGAGTTATCAGTACTAGTATTTCCTCCATTTGTATTGCTTCCGTTATTATTTTCAGTGTTATTATTGCTATCTTCACTAGATCCATTATTTGAATCAGTATTATTATTATTTGAGTTATTATTGTTACTACTATTATTGTTGTTTGAGTTATTGTTTGAATTATTGTTGTTATCCGGTTTATTAGTAGTATTGTTATTTGAATTATTATTACTATTATTGTGATTATTGTTTGGTTTATTTGGCTTACTAGGCTTTGTTGTAGTTTGAGGTTTTTCTTGAGTTTCTTTTTTAGGTTCTTCTTTTTTTACTTCAGAACTACTTTGAGGTACTTCTTTTTTAGGTTCTTCCTTTACTGTTGAAGATATTTCTTTTTCAACTTTGTTATTTATTATTAGTTTTCCATCTTCAATATCAAAATTTAACAAATTAGCACTTTTTAAAAACTCTGGAGATACATATAACTCTTTGTTTTCGTATATTGGTTTTGTATCTATTGGAACTTTATATCCGTTTATTTGTTTTTCTTCTAATGGATAATAATTTTCATCTACTTTCGCAAAAGATGATTTATTTTGAATTGTTACTTCTTTTGAATTTACATTTACTTTTAATTCTTCTTTAGATTCTTTCACTTCTCCACCTAGTTTTTTTACTAATGTTTTAAAAGGAACATAATCGTGTCCATTTTTTTCAACTATTTTTATTTCATTTGCAAATGCAAGTGTTGTTGTAGATAATGCTATTACTGTTGTTAATGCTAGTATTTTTTTATTTTTCATAGTGTACTCCTTTCTAATTCTATATTTCTACTAATTCATTTTGTATAATTAAGCTTTTATTTTCTGATTTATACTCCCAATTTGGAGCTTGCTCATTTTTGCTATATGCTTTTATTTCTAATTTTTCAATTTTTTTATCTTTGTTTAGATTTTTTATTGTTTCTCCTAAAAACTTCATTTGACTTAATGCTTTTTCAGGTTCTTTTATACTTTCAAGACTTAGTGATATTTGAGTTTTCCCATCTACCTCTTTTATAGATTCCACCGCATAATACTGTGGTATGCTTTTAGGCTCTTCTTTTATTGTATGATATGTTTGGATTTCTACTTGTTGTTGATCTACTGCTTTTATAAGAGTTTGAGTTTTATCTGCTTCGTAGTTGAAATTTTGTGCTTTTTCTTTATCATCGAATATATAGATATTAAAGTTTTTATTCATATCCTTTATTATATTTTTTGAAAGTTGTCCCATTTCCTCTTTATTAAAGTTCTTTTTTTCTAAAACTACAAATGTGTTTATTCCATCTCTCTCTTCTTGTTTTATAATTTCATAGTCTGATTTAGATATGTTTATTTCTGATTTAGAACTAGATACTCTAGATACATAATGTTCTTCTTTTGATTTAAATGATCCTCCCATGAGTGTAAAACCTACTACTACAACTGCAGTTAAAGAGCATGCTATAGCTATAACAAGTTTTTCATTTTTCTTATACTTCATCATTATTTCCTCCTAATTTTCACTCTCTGCTATAATATAACATTTACTTATTTATTTTTTTGCCTAAACTTGTCGAATTCAATATAAAAAAGTTACCTCAAAATAGGTAACTTTTTTAAAGTTTTATGCTCCATAGTAATAGTTATAGTATCCGTAAGATCCATTAGTGTCTTCAAACTTGTTAAGTACAACGCCTAGTATGTTAGCACCTACTTTATCTAATCTTTCTTTTGCTATTTGTGCCATTTCTATATCTACTTCTTTTGATGCAACTACTAATATACTTCCGTCTGTATATGTAGATAGTATTCCTGCATCAGTTATTATTCCTATTGGTGGTGCATCTATAAATACGTAGTCATAATAATCTTTTAAAGATTCTAAGAATATTTTCATTTTTTTCGATGCTAACATCTCTGCTGGGTTTGGAGGTATTTTACCGCAAGTTAATACGTCTAATCCATTTACTTCTGTTTTATTAACACATTCATCAAATGATTTTTGTCCTGTTAAAACATCTGTAATTCCATGAGTGTTGCTTATATTAAACATTCTATGTACTGTTGGGTTTCTTAAGTCTCCCTCAACTACTAGTATTTTTTTACCTTCCATAGCAGCAAAGCTTACTGCTAAATTAGCTATTACTGTACTTTTACCTTCATTTTGCTGAGAGCTTGTTACTAATATTGATTTTATTTCTTTATCTACATTTGAATATTCTATATTAGTTCTTATAGTTCTGTATGCTTCTGATATTGGTGATTTTGGATTTCTTTTAGTTATTAGTTTTTTTAGCATGCTTTTTTCTACCTTTCTTTTCTATATTTTCGTTAGGTACTACTCCTAGTGTAGGTAAGTTTAGATATTTTTCGATATCTTGAGTTGTTTTCATTTTTCTATCCATAAATTCTAATAAGAATACGATGAATAGTCCTATCATAAACCCTAAAACTCCAGCTATTGCTACGTTCATAACCTTATTAGGTTTTACTGGTTTTTCAGGTACTCTTGCCTTGTCTATTACTTCAACACTGTTTGCATTTGTTATTCTTTTTGCTTCTTTAGAAAATATTGTAGGTATAGCATTAGCTATTTTCATTGCTCTACTTGGACTTGTGTTTGTTACGCTTATAGATAATATTTGAGTGTCCTTAACTGGTTCTACTTTCAAACTCTTAAGTAACTCATCATAAGTCATGTTTAAATCTAATTTATTTATTACTGAATTTAGTACTGATTTTGATTTTATTATTTCACCATATGTTAACGTTAACTTTTGAGTAACATTTAACTGGTCTCCTGTTATCATGTTATTAGTTGCAGCACTTTGTTCTGCATTAACTATTAAAGTTGTACTTGCTTGATACTCTGGTTTTAATACAAAAAAACTTATAAGTCCGCTTACTATCATTGCTATTATAGTTATTAGTGCGATTATCCACGCTCGTTTTTTAATTATTTGGAAATATTCCCTTAAGTCTATCGTTTCTTCCATGTGGCCCTCCTATTTAATGTGTTTTCCCCATACAGTTTATGTATCGACCCCTTGTTATAAAACTTTACACCTTTTAGCTAAATTTTTCAATTTTTTTACACGTTTCGCCAAAATTAAAATCCCCATCCCTCTTATACTATAAAAAAGCTATCTAAAATATAGTAAATATCAAATTGAATAGGAAATATTAAAATTGCAGCGACCTTTAAAGCATCATTTCAGCTTTGGAAGCAAAACTTTAATATTTCCTATTCATATCCACTATAAATTTTAGATAGCTTTATTTTACCTCACCTATTGTTGAGTGTAATTTTTATAATCAAATATGAATTTTTTAAGTTGTTCGTTATTATATTCTTTATCCCAAAGGATTACCCATCCTTTTTCTTTACTTACTATTTTTCCATCTCTATGTCCTTCAAGTGGGAATTCAAGTTGTGGGAATTCTGTAAAGTTCATTTTTATAACTTTATTAGCTAATTTAAATATTTCCATTGGAGGTATATTAGTTTTTGTATATCCTAATATAGTGTTTCCTATTTCCATAAGATCTCCTGGATTACTTGATAATTTGTTATATGCAGCTTGCATAACAGTTCTTTGTCTGTTATCTCTTTGATAAGCATCATCTGCATATCTTATTCTACTGTATGCTAGAGCTTCTGCTCCATTTAAAGTTTGTTTACCAGCACTATTTACACCTGGAATATAACTTACTTCTTTAGGTAATACATCTATTTCAACTCCACCTAAAGCATCTATAATTTTTTCAAAAGAGCTAAAACTTACAACAGCATACTTATCAATTTTAAGTCCAAAGTTTTTATCTATAGTTTGAAGTAAAAGTGCAGGCCCTCCATAAGCGTAAGCATGCGTTAATTTTTCTTCTCCATAACCTGGAATTTGAACATAAGTATCACGTGCAAGAGAAGTTATTCTAATATCATTATTTTTTTCATCGATAGTTAACACCATCATAGAATCAGATCTATTTCCCTTGTCTAAATTGTTTCCATCAACTCCAGCTAATAATATATTAGTTATACCATCTTTATCATCAGCTTTTTCAACCTTTTCTTTTACATCTTTAGCTGCACTACTATCATATATAGAGTTTAGCTTAAAATAAAAATATCCAAAAGCCACCATCGGAACAGCTACAATGAAAATAACTAATCCTATGACTATTTTTTTGAAAGTACTCATAAAATCCTCCCTATACTAATTATTAATTTAGATATCCATATATTAGCACATATAAATATCGGTTGCTACTTATTTTTCTTTAGCAAAAAGTAAAACCAAGGATTTACTTTTCATCCTTGGTTTATTGATTACATTCTATAAGTATCTCTGTTCCTATTCCAACTTCACTTTTAATTTTCAATTTATAGTTGTATAAATTAATTATTTGAGCTGCAATAGATAGTCCTATTCCAAAGCTATTGTTATATTTTCTTGATTTATCAACTCTGTAGAATTTATCTGTTATCTTTGGAATTTCTTCTTTTTCTATTCCTATTCCATTATCCTTTATAGATATGTACATTTTTCTTTTTTCTCTGTACACTTTTATTTGTATTTTCTTTTCATCTTTTTCACAGTACTTTATAGCATTATCTATAAATATTATGAAAAGTTGCTTAAAATGTTTCTTGTTCATATAAATATAAGCATCTTTTTCACACTCAAATTTAAAATCAACATCTTTTCTTATGACCTCAAAGTCATATATAATTTGATCTATTGAAGCTTCTAAGTTTATTTTTTCTATTTCTTCATCAACTATTGTTTTGTTGTCTAATTTTCCAAGTTCTAATAAATCATTTACAAGTTTTGTTAATCTATCAACTTCATCTAAACTTATTTTAAGCGATTTATTTAGTGTTTCAGGATCATTTTTACCCCATCTATCTAACATCTTTAAATGACCTTTTAATATCGTTAGAGGGGTTCTAAGTTCGTGTGATGCGTCTTGAACAAACTGTCTTTGTACTCCAAATGAGTGTTCAACTGAGTCCATCATTTCATTAAATATTATATTAACTTTATCAAACTCATCTTTTGGGTTTTGTATATATACTCTACTTGTTATTCCTTTTTCTTGTACTTCTTTCATAGTGTTACTTAAGTTGTTTAATTTTTTTATAAACTGTCTTGATATATATATTCCTGCTATTAAACTTATTATTAATCCTATTATCAACATAAAAACAATTATAAGGATTGTATTTTCCAGGAAATCATCATATAATTCGCTTTCTCGCTCTAAATACATATAGTATTTTTGATCACCTATATGCACAGGAGTTATTAAGCTTACCTTGTCGTTGTTTACGCTCAAAGATGTATCTATAATATATGAACTTGGTTTTTGATAATTGAAATGTTTAGGTTTTTCATCCATTGTATTTAAAATTTCTTTGTTATCTGAGTTATATATAATAGCGTTTAAGTTCATAGATTCTAAAATTTCTTTTTGCACTTCATCCGAGCTGTTGTTATTAAGTAAAATTTCTAATTCATTGGCTCTTGATTGAATTTCTTCTTTTTCATATTTTATAGTCCAAACTCTAAATACTATAAATTGAGATATATAAGTTATTAAAAATATTACTACTATAGATATAAACGATATAAGGGTCATTCTCCAAAATGTCGATAAAGATTTCAGTTTCTTTATAATCATCTTAAGACATATCCTACGCCACGAACAGTATGTATATAATCATCATTTTTTAATTTTGATCTTAAATGCCTTATATAAACATCTACTACATTAGTTTCTGCATCGTAATCATATCCCCATACATGTTCTAATAAGTAGTCTCTAGTTAGTACTTTATTTTCGTGTCTTATTAATTGAAGTAACAGTTCGTATTCTGTTGTAGTTAAGTTTACTACTTCATCTCCACACTTGACTATCCTAGCTTCTATATCTATAGTTATATCTTTAAATTTCAAAGTACTTGTGTTGTTGCTCAAATTAACTCTTCTTAATATCGTTTCTATCCTTGCTAAAAGTTCCTCTATTGCAAATGGCTTTACAATATAATCATCGGCCCCCATTTGAAGTCCAGAAACTTTATCCATAACATTATCTCTTGCTGTTAGCATTATTATAGGTGTGTTTTTTGATTTCCTTAAACGTCTACAGACTTCTAGCCCGTTTAAAGTTGGTAACATTAAATCTAATATAATCATATCATAATCTTTTTCTAGAGCCTTTTCTAAGCCTTCTTTTCCATCATTACACATTTCAGTTTCATATCCTTCATGTGATAATTCCATGTTTATAAATGATGCTATATTTTCTTCATCTTCTACTATTAATACTTTGTACAAAAAACTCACCTTCTCATTTATTTATTAATCCATATTACTTGTACCTTGTTTTACATTTTCATTATCTATAGTTTCATTATTTTTATCTGAGCTAGAATCATAATTTTCTATATCTACTACTTTCCCACTCACTGAGTCAACCTCTACTTCTTTTATTATATTATTTTTATCTTTTATTTTAAACTCATACACTATAGACATGCTATCATCATCTATTTCTTTATCTACCCCAATAACTTCACCTTGTACCTTTTTTAATGCAATATTTTTCAACTCTTCTTCTGAGTATTTACTCTTAGATTTTATTTCATTATAATTATAGCTTTTTTCATCATCACTGTCATAATCTTTATCATCTTTTTCATTATGATTTTCCATATCTATTATAGCACCAGTCTTTGAGTCCAACTCTATTTCATTTAACATGTTGTTTTTATCTTTTATTTTAAACTCATATACTACAGACATACTATCATCATCTAAATCTTTTTTAACTCCAACAACATCTCCTGGAATTTGCTTTAAAGCTACCTTTTCTAATTGTGCTTGTGAATAATTTTCATTCGACTTTACATAAGCATAAGCTGCACCTGTACCTAAAACACTCAATCCAATAGCTCCACTTATTGTTAAAACTGCAAATTTCTTAAACTTTCCTTTATAACCCTTTAGATTTTCTATCTTATTTATTACATCTTCCTTTTTCATAATCATACCTCCATAAAGTTTTAATTTTTTCTATGAACTTATTATATACAGCCATCATGAAAACTACTTTAAACAGGCATTAACTTAACATAAAAATAATATTAAAATTTTTTAATAATCCATTTTTCATACCACAAAAAAAGACTGGTTTTATGTTTTTGGCGAGGGATTTGTGCTGTATGTTGCCGCGACATTTATCTCTCTCCATACAAAAAGACTGGGCTATACTTGGGGCGAGGGATTGAATTTTATGTTGCTGTGACATTTACAAGCATCTCCCCAGCTTGTATGGAGCAAAACATAAATTCAATCCCGAGCCCACCATTAACCCAGTCTCTAATCATACTTAAGTTTATTTTCTACATATGCTTTATCTTGCCAAAACATATCATTCACTAAAGTATTACTTACTTTTATATTAATATTATTGTTATCTTTACCTATAAATAACTTCCCATCTCTTACTTTTCCTTTTTCAATATTCTCTTTATCATTTACATACTCTTCAAATCCAACCCATTTAGTCCCACTATCTGTAGGATCTCCATCTATCCATACCTGAACTTTTTCATAATTCATAGGTACAATTTCTTCTACATCATATAAACCTTCTGTAAAATAGTTCATAGAAAAATCCTTATTACTAGATATATCAGTTTTTTCACCTCTTAAATAAAAAGGCATAGACGTTTCTGTGTTTCCATTTAAATCAACTGTATATTTATGATTTTGGCTACCTGAGTTACCAAGTATTGATATAGAAAATCTATCATTGCGATTTACATCAACATCTTTAGCTACCGTCCAGTTTCCATTTTTATCTTTCTTTATGATTTCTTTTTTTATAGTTACCTTTCCCGTTTGATAAGGTATATCAACTACAGGCTTATTAAATACTTGTTCTTTATCGCTTCCATTTATAGGATCTTTATATTTAATTTCTGCATTTGCATTTGTGGGAATTTTCTCACCCCCAAAGTATGGATCTTTAGTAGAAATATCAAAGCTTACTTTAACTCCCCCTGTAAGTTTTCCATTTCCAGCTTTTTTATTTGCAATAATATTACCTATTTTAAACGTTATTTCATCTTCACCTTTTGAGTTTTTTGATACAACAATATTTTCAGGTGGTATCTGTATTTCATTTCCATCCAAATCTGTTATCTTCCAGCTTTTATCTACTATATTAAACTCTTTTGAGACTACATCATGTATAACAGATTCTTTAGCTACTGAAGCATTAATATTTTCTTTTATTTCATTACTTATATCATTAAATATTCCATCTATACTATTTAAATCTTGAGTGTAATATTTACCTGCATATTCACTCGGGTCAATTACATTTTGAATAGTTTTTAAAAAATTAACAGCTTGACTTTTTTCGCTTTCACTAGCATTAGTAAATAATCCTACACTATAAAATTTAGCATCTTTATATCTAGGATTGTTATTTACTTGTATAGTCTCTGGACGTGGTTGATATGCAATTCCTCCGATATTAACTTTTGTAGGAGCTCCGTACCCTGTAAAGTAACTATAATATTCTCTTTGTGCACTCTTAACGTGTATATCAAATCCTGTAAATCCCCAATAGTCTCTAGAGTTCCATGGTAATCCATCTGAAAAAAACACTACATATTTATTAGCCTCATCCCTTGAATCTTCTAAAAGGTTTTGTGCTCTCCATATACCATCTTGAGTATTTGTTCCCCCACCTGAATCTATCTTATCAATAGCTTTATTTATTTTATTTAAATTTGATGTAAAGTTTGTTTGAACTTTAGAACTTGCTCCTGGTTTATAATATTGATTACGGTTATTGTTATATGAAAAATCAGCTACAGATATTCTAACTTGGTCATCATTACTTCCATTTAAAATATTTTGACTTAAATTTTTAGCTGCATCTTGTACTTTATCTATTTTATCATTCATACTTCCTGACGAATCTATTACAAGCACTATATCAGCTTTTTTAGAGTTTTCAATTGATCCTTCCCCTTTTGCTTCTAAGGTTATATTATATGTTCCATTTTCATTTACTTTAGCACTTTTATTTATTTCTAAATTTTTATTACCTTGACATCTTTGAGTACTTTGTATTGTTTGTGGTTCTGATTTATATTCTGTTTGTATAGCTTCTGTATTTAATTTTTCTACTCCTTTGTCCAAAGTAACTTTAGCATTAGGGAATTTTTCTAGTACTTCTTGTTCACTGTTTTCTAATTTATATCTAATCTCTGATTTTAAATTTAAAGATTCATTTTCACATTTTTGGGCATTATCTTTTATTTTTGCTTCAAAAGATAATTCTACTTCTTTTGAATATATATCTCCTAAATTAACGCTTATACTATCTTTAGAGTTTGTTACTTCACTTTTTATATTTTCCTTTTCTTTAATTCCATTTACAGAAATATTATCTGAGTTTATTTCAAAGTTGTCAGATATTTTATTTTCAAAAGATGTATTTTTAATATTTACATCTTGTTCATTCCCTTTTATTTTTAAATTTACTTTCAACTGTGTATCTGATATTTTTTCAGTACTTTGTTCTAACAAAAGTTTATTATCCAATGTATGTATTGGATTTTCGCTTGCTACTTCCTTAATAGTTAAATTGTTTGTTTCTTGAGCATATGAAGTAGATTTACCTTCAATATTTCCTAAGCTTGATATAATTAACATTGTTAGTACCATTACACAAGATACTAATCTATTTTTTTTCATTTAATGTTCCTCCACACTCCTTGCCTAAACATATTTACTTTTTAGAGTTCTTGTTTTTTCTGCTAATTAATAAAAGTAAAATACTAGTTATCCCTAATATTACATATATAAAAATCCCATCTTCTCCTGTTTTTGGTGATTCGCTCCACATATCATCTTCATCTGATTCTAAATCATTTGGAGATTGATCTGTTTTATCTTTGTTATCAACTTTATCTGATTTATCTAAAGTTTCTTTATCATTATCATGGCTTTCATCTTCACTTCTAACTGCTGTAAATATCCAATCTATCTGAGCAGACTTATTTTTATATTCATTTCCAGTAGATGCTCCATCTAATTTAACTTCCGCAATAAGATTTTCTTCCTGCCCTGGATTAAATACTCCTAAACTAATACCTTTTGTTAATTTATCTTCTCCATTAACTGCTTCATCATATATGACTTCATCTTTATATGAAATTTTTAAATCTAGTTTATCTAAAAGATCATATTCTTCTTTTGGGCTTACTCGCTCTGCCCTTAAGAAAAGTTCGTATGGGTATTTATGCTTATTTTTAATTTCTAAAGTTCTTCTTATATAATCTCCTGGAATCATGTTAGGATGTTGTAGAAATAAATCATCATCAGGTATGTACACTAATTCATTCGCATTTCCCAATAATTCAACATTAGGTGGAGCCAATGTATCTGCATCCACCTTTATAGTTTTTATTATTGAAAGAAGTGAAGTGACTACTAAAATTTTTCTTAGACAGCTTTTCACATTCTCACTCCTTTATTAGATTTTTTAATTTTAATTATTTTTGATTTTTCTCTATAGCGTCTCTTGGATTTACAACACCTTGAGCTTGTAATTTATCTAATTTTTCAATTAAGCCACTATCTTTAGCCCAATCTTTATGCGCATCATTTGAAGCTTGAGTAGAATCTGCTTCAACGTCTATATCAAATCCTAATCCTATATAATCATTTCCTGAGTTCTTATCTAATGTTACAGAATCAAGTAATGTATTAGTCCATTTTTCTGGAGCTACTTTACCCATATAGTAATAGTACCCATCATTCCCTTTAATCCACGATCCATTAGATCCATCCGTTTTTAGGTTTTCAGTGAAGTTTAATATTATTTTCGTAGTATCCAATTGGTGCATTGTTCCATCAGATGCTTTTCTTTCTGTTATTGGTGTTCTAACTTCTTTTCCATTGCTATCCTTTCCTAATTCTACAAATCTAGGTATGAATTTAACTCTTATAAACTGGTCATATGTTGCAGTATTACTTACTTGTACATCTTTATTTACATTATCACCTGGAAGCATATTTTCAGGTTTTTCAAATTCCTCAACTATTTTTATTCCCTTACCATTTTCTCCGTTATTTGATGCTGTGTTAAAAGTATTTGTTGCTTTATCTTGAGATGTAAACCATGCAAGTGTTCCACCTATTACACCTACTGTCAGTACTCCTGATACTACTAACGCTTGAACTTTCTTATTCATTTTCTTCCCTCCAAAATTAAATATTTACTCAATCTATGTAATCAGCACTTACTGTTACAGTTGTTTTATGCATCCGCTTTTTCTTTTTCTTTATTTTGTCTTTCTTCTTCATTTATAGATTTTAGTTTTTTTCTAAGGTTACTACCTATAGCACTTAATGCTGTTATTGCAAATATTCCTACTATAATTAGTGATAGGTGTGACTTCATCCATGACATAGCCATTCCAACCTTCGGTATACATTTAACAACTTTACCTATAACTGCGTTTGATTCTACTGGATTTTGATCCTGTACATTATTTGCATCACCTTGTGTTATGTATTTTATTCCTGCTTCATCTTTTTTAATTTCTTTTACTCTATGTGTTGTTATATTTCCTGAATTTTGACTTTTAAATGTTATTACATCTCCTACATTTACTTGTTCAGGCGGTAGTTCTTTAGCTATTACTAAATCTCCAACCATTATTGAAGGTTGCATACTTCCTGTCATTACTGTAAAAAATTTATATCCCATTATCGTTGGCTGTTTTCCATCTTTTACAGACTTTACCATGATAAATGATATGGATAATAAAGATATTAGAACTACATAAAAAAGTATATTCCCTAATTTTTTTAACATTACTTTGTTTTCCATAGTATATTCTCCCTGAAATTTTTTTACCTAGTACATAAATTTTCTAGCATTTTATGTATTCCTTGATTTTCAATATTGTTCCAAGTTCTTTTATATGCATCTTTTGTAGCCTGTACAGCCTCTGCTTTTACATCTACTATTAAAGTCTTATTTTTATATCTTTCTTGTAATTCTTCCGGAATGTTTGCGCTTACTGATTTTAATATTTGTTCTGTTTCTTTGCCCTTTGCAACTATTGTGTTATAGTAATAATAATTGTCGTTGCCATAGATCCATTTATTATTTTTTATTGTATTTTGATTTGCTATTATATTATTAGTTTCATAGTTTAAAGTTACTAAATTATTATCTCCTGGCCATGCATTTCCTTTTTCATCTACCCATCTAGGAATTATCGATACTCTTATAAGTGCCGGTGATGTACTATTATTTTTTATTTTTACTTCTTTGCTATATTCATCTCCATCCCAATCTTTAGATGGTGTAAAATTCTCACTTACTTCTATATTTATATCCCCTAAATTCAATGTATTGGTCACTTTATCTTTGGATGTCAAACTTGCATATGATATCTTTTGAACGGTGACGATACATATTAATAAAAGTATAGATACTGCTCCAACTTTAATTCTTTTTCTACTCATTTAACTCTCCTTAATTTTTCATAATAACTAAAAATTCACTTTGCTTTATTGTGTAGATTGTCCACAAATTCTTAGTAAATACAACATTTTTAGCATAAAAAAGGCTATTTAAATGATAAAAGTAATTTTTTACTTATATCTTTAAATAGCCGGTTGCACTATTAGCTCCATATGTTTCAAGTGCCCATATACAAAACATATTTCATAGCTTCTATATTTAAACCTATTAGATTCCTTATTAATTTATTCTTCTTTTTTATTATACTGAAAAATATTCCCTAAAACACCCTAAATCGTTTTCCATTTTTTTACATTTTATTTAATTAATTTCTTACTTACATTGTTTTTCAAATTTTTTAATTTATATTTTAAGTATTATTAATTTTAAAAATTAAATTATGCATTATTACGACATTTTCGCTATTTTTTTGATACAAATTGATAAACTGATATTCATTTTAATTTATTGTAATTTTGAAAAAATATCCAAAAAAGACTGAGTTATCAGTTAAGTGTGGGATTTGTGTGTATGTTACAGCGACATTTATCTTTTATCTTATCAAAAAAAGACTGAGTTATCAGTTAAGTGTAGGATTTGTGAGTATGTTGCAGCGACATTTACAAGCATCTTCTCAGCTTGTATGGAGCAAAACATACCACAAATCCTACACCCCCTAATAACTCAGTCTTTAAACTACTTCCATGGCAAGGATTCGTTTTTTAATTATTTAGCAGTATAACCTGCATCTAGAAGCATCTTAACACACGCTTCTCCTTTTCCGTCAGCAACAAGAACTATAGGCCCCGTACATCCCATACCACTTTCTGCATAAATTCCATTTTTCCATAAAACTTTAACCGCATCTTCTAAATCCATTATATCTACACCAGATATTTGATGAGTAACAACTTCTTTGGCCGGCATAGCTACTTCCTCATCATTATCTTTTTTAACTTCTTTCTTAGTTAAAGCAGCTATAATATCGTCATATTTAGCATTTTTAACATTTTTAAATTCATCTTTTGATACCTTAGTAACATCACCTTTAACAACATCATAAGCGTATTTTAACGCATTTGCAACAACTGGAGAACCAGATGCTCTAGATAATATTAATATCTTTCTATCATAGTCTTCACCTACACCAGGACCATATCCAAATCCTTGAGCTTCATAATCTCCACCAGTAGTAAATGAAGAGAATACTTTCATAAATATATTTCCACTTAAAGTATCAGTAACCATAACATCTGGAGCCCCACATAATAAGTCATTTCCTCTCATTACGCAACCACCATCTGCTCTAACTGATTCAGCAAAAGATATATCATATCCATTTGCTTGTAAATCTTTTAAAGCTTTTTCTACTTGTCTAGCACCGTCAACATTTAATATACCAACAGTAGGGTTTTTGATTCCTATAGACTTAGCTGTAGATATACCATAAACAGCATTTCTAACCATAGCTTCTATTCTGTTTGTAGCACTTGTTCCTGTAGTAGTAGCAAGTATCATTTCTTTTCCTCTACCTGGAGTTATAACTCTACCAACTGTAGAAACTCCGATAGGGAAGTTGTAATGCATAGTTACACAAGCATCTATGTAACCTGAATCTAATAATTCTTCCATTTTAGAATGCATTTCGCTTTCTTCATTAACTTCAACAACCTCAAGTTCAGTTTCAACTTTAGGTCCTATTAAAACTATATCAAATAAATTTGACTTAGCTAGGTGAGCACCTTTAACTAAATTTTCAGTTCCATGCTCACTACCTAATGTAGTCAAACCAATTCTAACTTTTTTACCAAATTCGCCGCTTTCAATAGCATTTGCTATATCTAAAAAAGTTTCGGCTATAATCTTTTTAGGCATAACCAGATCTCCCCTCAAAATGAATTTTTATAAAATTCTATACGTCTTCTATTCCTACTCTTCTATTAACATATCTTGAGCTAATTTTTTCATAGATTCAGCTATAATTTTCTTGATTTCTTCTTTAGAAACTGCAGCTGCTTCTTCCTCTACACCTTGATTTCTCTCAACTATGAAAGAAACTCCGTCGAATAAGTTAGTCATTCTTCCTAAGAATAAACTTCCCTTACCAACTACCATAGCTCTGTTTTTATCTCCAGAAGTTAAATCATCTATACCAAATCCTATATATGGAACTCCTGAAGGTATATGTCCTTGAGTTGGAGCCCAACCTGGTATACCTTTTTCGCTTACAAAGTTCTTTAATTCTTTCTTTTCTAAGTCTCCACGCTTAACAGCAAGAGCACCTATCATTTTATAGTTAGCTTCTGGAACATCCCCAGCTCCAGCAGGCTTAGTTATATCTGGGTTTTGCATTTCAACTGAGTAAACATCAACATCAGTTATTTTTAAGTTAGCTCTATCAAGTCCACTAGTTATTAATGCAGTCATAACCGCTTGTGGAGAAGATCCAGTTCCAACACTATGTTTTCCTGTTAAATCAGTTCTTATTATTGGGTTAACTCCATCGTTTTCAGAAACTAAAACAGCGAATCCTCCAACAACGTCTTCTAATACTGGAAGACCTTTTTTAACATGGTCTTTAGCATTCATTCCAAGTTTAGCACTAGCTCCACCTGCAACTACCATAACGTTTTTATATATTCCTGATTTAACAAGTGCAGCAGCATTTATTAAAGCATGAGTAGGTCCAGCACAGAAACCTCTTGTATCTGATCCTGAAGCATTTTGAAGTCCAGCCATTTCAGCTATAGCCTTAGCGAAGTTTCCTCCACCTCTTTGGTTCATATCTCCACAAGCTTCTTCTGAACATTCTATTACATAATCTATATCCAATGGATTAACATTTTCTTTTCTTATTAATTGTACTGCAGCAACAACTCCTGAAGCTTTTACAACTAAGTTTTCAAACATTGTATGTGCGTTTAAGTTAACGTCAACATCATGAGCTCTCTTAACATATCCAACTAATTGATCATTATGGTATAATCCTTCAGCATGGTGTGAATCTATTAATTCATTTGCATCATCTATATTATCACCTTTAAGCTTTCCAAAGAATGGAGCTAGCTCTGGGTAGTTCTTTTCAAAGTTAGGTCTTATATTATTAACGAAATCTTCTTTTAATTTAACTAAGTCAAAAGCATCGCATATTTGCATCATTGCTAAAAACTCATCTTGTGGCATTATTTCTCCACGCTTACCATCTCTTTTTCCTTCCATTTTGTATTCGCACCATGGAAGAGCTATTTCTCTTAATTCTTCTGGTCTGTTGTTTCCTATGTAAACTTGGTTTGGTATATAATTTACTACTTCTTCATAACTTCTTATATGATTAGTAACTTCTTTTAAAAATTCTGATTCTGGATGTGTTTCTCTCTCAACAGCACAAGTAGTACCATTTTTAACTATCATATCTGGTGTGTGAACTAAAATATAACTAGCACCTTTTAAAACTGGAAATGTCATAATATTTACCCCCAATGTATATATGTTATTATTTTTACTTGAATTCTATTATGATAAAAGACTGGATGACTTTATAAAAAATAGGTGGGAAAATAACCCACCTATTTAGTTTTAACTTTATTTAATTCAATATTAAGCGTTAGCCATTATATCCTTTAAAGTTATATCTTTTTCAAATACTGTTTGACCATCAACTTCAGTAGCTAATGCAACTAAGCATTTTTCAACTAATTTTCTTCTTAAAGCTTTTTCCTCAGCTGGATCTAACTTAGGGTTTCCAAGAGGATGAGGTATAGCTATAGCTGGAACTATTCTGTTAGCTCCAACAGTTAAAGATATAGGTACTACTGTACAGATATGAACAACTGGAAGACCAGCTCTTTCTATCTCTTTTACCATCGTTGCACCGCAACGAGTACAAGTACCTCAAGTAGATGTTAGTATTACAGCGTCAACTCCTGCAGCTATTAACTTTTGAGCGTATTCAGCAGCAAACTTCTTAGAACTTGCAACAGCAGTTCCGTTACCTGTAGTTGTATAGAAGAACTCATGTAAAGAACCTATAGCTCCTTCTCTTTCTAAGTCTCTTAAAACATCTACTGGTAAAACTCTATCTGAGTCTAAGTTACAATAAACTGGGTCGAATCCACCATGAGCAGTTTCGTAAGTTTCTTCAGTTAAATCGTCAACTCCTGCTATAGAATATTCACCGTATTTAGATGCAGAAGAAGATTCTATTCTATCTGGATTTCCTTTAGGAACTATACCACCAGAAGTAACTAGAGCTATTTTAGCTTTAGATAAATCTTTTATAGCTGGTTGTGGATCAACTCTATCAAAGTTTGGCATTGGATATTCAGTTACGAAATCCTCACCTTTTATTTTCTTTAATAACATATCTACAGCTCTCTTAGAACCTCTTTCTTTAGCGAAGTAGTTAACTCTTACTCCTCTTTCTATATAACCTTCTTCAGCTGGAGATCCTATTTCTTCTCCACTAGCTAATTTCTTAGCTAATGTAGCTATTTTTGGAAGAGCCTTTCTCATACCAGCAGCAGAGTCAGATGTTGATACTATATATAAATCTTTTTTGAACATATCTGCTCCTGGATTTTCAATGTACATTCCTGTTAAAGCTGGTATATTTAATTCGTCTTTTACGAATTTAGTTATTGTTCCTGCAGCAACCCCGTATCTTCCTGCATTGAACGCTGGTCCAGCTATGAATAATTGTGGTTCGAAGCTCTTAACCATTCCTAATACTTCTTGGCTAGCAGACTCCATGTTTTCTCCGAAATAGCTATCTCCACAAACTACAGTTCCAACTATTTCTATTTCATCCCCTAATAACTTGTTTAATTGTAAACTTATTGGAGGTAATTTTTCAGCTATATGTGGTTTCGTATCAGCTTTTTCTTCCCCTCCAATTCCTGCGAAGAATTGGTTTACGTAGTGAACTACTTTTATCTTTTCCATCTTTATCTCAACCCCTTTTGATTTAATTAGGCATTATATTTGCAGAATTGACCTCTTATATCGCTCATTTCTTCAACTATTTCATCAACTTCAAGAACCATTTCCATCATACTTATTTGATCTTCGTAAACTGACTCATCAAATAATTCTTTCACTTCTGGTTCAACAACATGATAAACAGCTAATCCTAACTCAACACCAGCAAGTGGTCCAGCGAAAGTTGGATCTCCAGCAGTTACTGTTTCAGCTGCAAGACCTGCAGCTTCGGCTTCAGCAGCACCTAGTAAAACCACAACATTTTCAGCACCGAATTTTTCAGTAGCATCTTTAACTCTGTTTTGGTTTTCTAAGTCCATAGCCCCAGCAGCAGTTCAGACAAAACATTCTGTTGAAGCAAAAACTATTTCAGTATTTTCTACAGTGTTTACACACTCTTCTATCGCAGGTCCCGGAATTCCGTCACGGTCACCTATGATTATGATCTTTTTATTACTTAATAAGCTCATAATATATCTCCTTTTCCCATTTATTTTAATATTGTCATTTTAATACCTTTTTAAATTCACACTCTTTAAAAATCTATTTTTGTTTAAATATATTCTTCTCAGCTATATTATGAAACACTTGTATTTACGAATGTAGTGTAGTGATATTTATATATTGTTGACGAAACACTTAAAGTCCGAAGGACTTTGTGTAAAGGAAACAATATTAAATGTCACGAAGCGACCTAATCGTATTACAGTTTCTAATACCCCTTAGCTGTTAAGAATCCGAATCCTGTTTCATTAGTAGCTCCAGTTATTACTTGTATCTCAGCTTCTATAGATCCATCTTCTCTTAAAGATCCAGCAGCTCCACCAGCTATAACATCAGCAACTTCAACGTGTCCTATAACTCTATCCATCTTAGGTAATACAACAACTTGGTTAGCATTTCCACCAGTTACAACAGCGTTAGCTTTAACATCAGCATCAGCTAATGATTGAGATGCTCCATCTCTACCAGCATATTCATCTGTAACTATAACAGTTTTAACACCTTGACCTTCTATTTTCTTGCAGTTCATTATAAGGTCTGTATCTGGGTTACCAAATCCTTCTTGAGATACTATTACAGCATCTAAGCCTAATTGTTTACATAATTTAGCAGTCCAGTTAGAAGATCTTTCTTTATCCGCTAAGTATACGTTTTCATTAGTTATAATAACTCCTACAAAGTTTATTTCTTTTCCGTGTTGTAGATATAAATCTTCAACTACTGAGTTATTCATGTGTACATAACTTGGGTTTTTATCACAAGCAGAAACACAGTTACCACTTACTATAGCTCCGTCCATTAATTCAGTTGGGTATAATAATGTTGGTACTATTTGCTTAGCGTCAACTCCGTAAACATATGTGTCATGTAATAATCCTTGAGTTTGAAGCATGTATACATATCCTACTTTAGGAAGTTCTGGATACTCTGCTACTGACTCTAATAATGGCTTAGTTTCGTACTCTACAACTTCATCTGGAGTTAAGTTTCTAGCAACTTCTCCTAAGTATGTAGCAGCTTTGAATCCTATCATTCTAACAGCTCTTTCGTGATCGTATTGCTTTAAACCATCTATTGGTTCAGCTATAACAACAACGTTGTTTAACTTAGAGAATGGTGTATATTCAGCTCCAGGACCAGTCATATCTATTATACCTTCTTGGAAACCAACTATTTTACCAGTTGTTACAACTCCAACATTTTTAAGTGCATGAGTTCTACCTTCTCCAACAGTGTCAACTTTTGATATAACTCCTGGGAATATTCCTCCATTACCATCAACTTTTACTCTCGGTTCTATAACGTCTTTAACTGGTATTATTCTAACGCTTTCCCCTGGACGAACTATATCTAAATCTATTGATTTTATATGTTCATCTCCACCAATTTCTTTTAACATCTCTTCTTTGTTGATGTATAATACTGAATCTTTAACTTCTGTTACTGCTCCAAATTGTACATCTTTTATAAAGATTTTCCCTAACTCAAGACGCATATTGGCACCCCCTAATTTTTTGAACTTAATTTATTTTAACGGGGAATTGAATCCCCATTAATTACTTATAAGTGCTTCTTTATCATAGCTTCTATATTAGAAACTGTAGCATCATCTTTCGTTACTTCATCTATTTTAGCTCCATCTTTGTATATAGCTATAGTTGGAAGACCTAAAACCTTCTCTTTTATAGCAACTCTTCTAGCTTTAGTTATATCGAATTTACAGAACTTTATGTTTTCCCCATATGCTTCTGCAAATTTTTCTATATCTGGAAGTAATGCTTTACAAGGCTCACAACCTTGACTCCAGAAATCAACTAATACTAGCCCTTCTGCTTCTAATACTTCTGGATCGAATGTATTTTTTTCTAATGCTATCATTTCAGTATCCCCCTTATTGGAATTTATATATTTTAATATATTTTTAATATATTAATAGCTATTTTAATTTAAGTACCGTTCACTAAGTAATGTTTAATTTGATAAACATCATCCCCCGATAACCTTGTTAAAAGTACTTTTTTATTAGCAATTAGTAACTTCTTCTTCGAAGTTTGCTTCTACATATCTTTCAGCTGTTACTGCAGCTATAGCTCCATCAGCTGTTGCTGTAACAACTTGTCTTAATGATTTAACTCTACAATCTCCTGCAGCAAATACACCTGGTATATTTGTTAACATATTGTCATCTGTTTTGATGTATCCATAGTCATCCATATCTACTTTACCTTTGAATAACTCTGTTTGAGAATCAAATCCTACGAATATGAATATTCCCATAGTTCCATCTTCTTCATCAGCGAAGTATTCATTAGTTTCACCTGTTTGAGTATTTCTAAATACTACTGATTCAACTAATCCATCACCTTTTATTTCATCTATAACTGTATCTAATAAGAATTCTATTCTTTCATTAGCTCTTGCTTTATCTTCTATAGATCTAGCACATCTTAAACCTTGTCTTCTATGAACTATAGTAACTTTTCTAGCAAACTTAGTTAAGTATAATGCTTCTTCTATAGCACTATCTCCTCCTCCAACTACAAATACTTCGAAATCTTCGAAGAAGTCAGCGTCACATGTAGCACAGTAAGAAACTCCTTTACCTGTTAATTCTTTTTCTCCTGGGCATCCTAATTTTTTAGGAGTAGCTCCAGTAGCTATTATAACAGTTTTAGCTCTGTACTCACCTTTTTCACCTTTTAATACTTTTATGTTTCCTTCTAATTCAGTGTCTACTATAGAGTCTCTAACTATTTCAGCACCGAATTCTTTACATTGCTCTACCATTCTAGCTATTAAGCTTGGTCCAGTAGCATTTTCAACTGATCCTGGATAGTTAGCAACTTCATGAGTTATAACTATTTGTCCACCAGTTTTTCCTTTTTCAAGTATTAAAGTCTTCATTTTAGCTCTTGCGCCGTAAAGACCAGCTGCAAGACCTGCAGGTCCACAACCTATTATGACTATGTCATATAAATTTTCCATTATCTCGACCCCCTATTTTTATTAATATATATACACCAAAGTTTATACATATTGCATTCTTTGGATTGTATTTCTCATTATATCAAAATCAATTACTCTGAAATCGTCTAAAACTTTTTCAGTCCACATAGGAGTTAACTTGTTGTTTTTAAATTTTTCTGCTGTTTCTATGGCTTCTTCTATTAAGTTTAATGAATTTGTGTCTAGAGATTTCCCCTTTTTAATTATGACTGTACGATATGGTGTCTCATTGGGTTTTACGCTCCCATATAGCGGATGTGATAATAATTCATACCCCTTATGAACTAAATCCCTACATTCCTTTAATGTTCCTATATAGTCAGTGTCTAACATTATAACTTCTTTGTCAGTAACGTTTTCCTGAATCATAGGATTGTTAGTGATTATTAACATTTGTCTACACTCACTTTCAAAATTTCTTTTGTTAAACTAAAAAACAGGAAACTAAGTCCCCACTTAGTTCCCTGTCAAAATGTCTTTCAGAGATCCGTCCAGTTAAAGTCCTTTCACCTGAGAATTTCATTTAAATCCTTTTGGGATGAATTTAAATTTGTCCCTTCGGTCATCTCTAATTTCCCCAAATTAGAGACCGTCTCCTTTAACCTTCAAACGGTTTAATTTTTAGTTTTGTCTTTGCCCCTTAGGTGCTTTTCTTAATTACATTATATCTAGCTTGGTAAATATATACAATACTTTTTCAAATATTTTTTTATGTTTTTTTGTTGATATTGTCCATTTTTTGTCAACCCGTTGGTATAGCTATAATCTTTTTATTAACTTCTTTCCATAGATTTTATCTATTAAGTTAATTTTCTAACTTTCAATTTATATTTATTCTAATTTCTTTTAAGTATTCCTTTTTTATGCCTTTATTTTTTAATTTTTTTTAACCATATCATATGTTAAACAAACAGGTTTTTTTGTTCGTGGATCTTCAACAATTTCTGCATCAATATTAAAAATTTCTTTTAGATTTTCTTTTGTCATAACATCATGAGCTTCACCTTCACATACAATTTTACCTTTTTTAATTCCTATCATATGATCTGCAAATCTAGATGCATTGTTTAACTCATGGATAACCATTACAATAGTTCGTTTTTCATTTTTATTTAATTCATCTAATAACTGTAAAATTTCTAATTGATGAGCTAAATCTAAATATGTTGTAGGTTCATCTAGTAATAATATATCTGTTTCTTGTGCAAGAGCCATTGCTATCCATGCCCTTTGTCTTTGTCCACCAGATAAATCATCAATATTTCTATCTCTAAATTCAGATATTTTTGTAACTTCCATAGCCCAACTTACAATATCCTTATCTTCTTTATTCATCTTTCCAAATCCCTTTTGATGAGGAAATCTACCATAAGATATTAATTCCTCTACAGTAAGTCCGCTTGGAGCTTGTGGATTTTGTGGAAGTACTGCCATTTCTTTTGCGATATCTATTGGATTTTCCTCATGAAGATTTTTACCATTTATATAAATACTTCCGCTCTTTGGATTTATTATTCTTCCTATAGTTTTTAAAATAGTAGATTTCCCACATCCGTTAGCCCCTATTATTGTAGTTATTTTTCCTTTTGGTATATTTAAATTTAAGTTTTTTACAATATCTATATTTCCATAAGATATGTTTAAGTCCTTAGTTATTATTGAATTCATAATTTTTACCTCTTTCTAATCTGCTAACATTAAATATATAAAGTAAGGTACACCTATTATAGATATAACTATTCCTACTGGTATTTCTATTGGTGCTAGTAAATTTCTAGATACAGTATCAGCTGCTAATATAAGTAATATTCCTATTAATGCTGATATAGGTACTAACCTTTTATGTTTAGGTCCAACAAGCTTTCTAGCAATGTGAGGTGAAACTAATCCTAAAAATGAAATACTTCCAGCTACTGATGTTGCAACTCCTGCTAATATAACTGCATAGGTTATTAGCTTTTTTCTTTCCTTTTCTACATTAACACCAAGCCCTGTAGATATTTCATCTCCTAAATTTAATGCATCTAGATATCTTGATTTATATATTACAAGAAACATAAATACTATTATAAAAGGTAGTATTGCTAGTACATACTTCCAGTTACTACCCCATATACTTCCTGATGTCCATGCCATTACTCTATTAAATTCTTGAGTAGTAAATTTCAATTGGAAAATCGTCATTATAGATGTAAATGCTATATTTATACCTATTCCTATTAAAAGTAATCTTTGAGAGCTAATGCCATTTTTAAATGCTAATACATATATTAAGAAGGCTCCGAATAATGCCCCCAGTAATGCAACTATAGGCATTGTAAATATAGTTAAGTTACTTACTCCATCATACACATTTCCATTCATTAAATATATATATACTACAACAAACAATGCAGCTCCCGAGTTTATACCTAATATTCCTGAATCTGCTAAATCATTTTTAGTAACTCCCTGAAGTATAGCCCCTGCTGTTGCTAATGCACTTCCTACTAATATTGCAATAACTATTCTAGGTAGTCTTAATTTAAAAATTGCTATTTCATAATTTTTCTGTCCTTGTCCTATAAATGTTTTTAATACATCTATAGGTAGAATTTTAAACGATCCCATATTTAAACTTATCAACACAGTAATAAATATAAGTGCTAATAAAATCGATGCTATTAATATAATTTTAGACTTTTTATTATTAGTTTTCATTTTATCTAGTTTCCTTTCTTACAAGATATATAAAGACCGGTACTCCAATAAGTGCAGTTATTGAACCTACTGGTGTTTCATACGGTGGATTTATCATTCTTGATAAGATATCACTGTAAACTAATAACAAAGACCCTAAAACTAAAGAACTAGGTATTATATATTTATAATCTGCTCCAACTATTCCTTTTGCAATTTGAGGTACTACCAGACCTACAAATACAATATTTCCAGCAACAGACACACTTGCTCCTGTCATTAAAACTACTACTACTAACGATATAAATCTTACTAAATTAGTTTTTTGTCCAAGTCCTATAGCAACTTCTTCACCTAAGCTTAATATTGTAATTCTCGGAGCCATTATCATAGCTACTATAAAACCTATACCTCCGATAATTAATAAAAGCTTTACGCCTTCCCATTTAGCACTTACTAGTCCTCCAGAAATCCAAAAGCTTAGTTGCTGAGATAAATTAAAGTACATAGCAAACGCCATAGCTAGTGACACTAATAATGTACCTAATGCTGTTCCTGCTAATGCTAATTTTACTGGATCAACTTTTTTTCTCGTTCTAGAACTTATAAAGTAAACTAGCAATCCACTTATACTTGCTCCTAAAAAAGAAAATATCATAAGCCCAAAACTTCCTGGTGCAAACCCTGGTACTACCTTTTGTAAAACTAAAGCTATAGCTATAGTAAATGTAGCTCCTTGTGTTATACCCATTACAGATGGATCTGCTATAGGGTTTCTCGTAATACCTTGCATTATAGCCCCCGATACAGCTAAGAAACCTCCAACTAATGCTGCCGCTATAGCTCTTGGCATTCTAACATCTCTAATTATTTTTGTATCTACATCACTTGAATTGGATATAAAACTATTTATCATGGTATTTAAGCTTATATCCTTAGGTCCCATTGATACCGATATAAAAATACCAATAAAAAGAATTGCTATTCCAATTATAATTAATAAATAAGCCGAACTCTTTTTACTTAATTTCATGTCTAAACATACCTTTCTATATTTCTATGATTAAAAACAGGTGTGAAAATGAAATCCATTATACACACCTGCTATACTAAATTACTTTATTAATTCATTTTTAACTGATTCTAATAATAACTCTCTACCTATAGGGTTATATGATTGAGTAAAGTATGGTGAAGCATCTAAGATTGTTACATTTCCATCTTTTACCGCTCTAATTTGTGACCATACTGAACTATTTTCTAAATCTTTTTTATCAGAATCCGTAGCTATAACAATAATGTGATCTGCATCTATTTCAGTTAAACCTTCCATACTAACTGTTGGTAATGTTATACCATCTTGCTTTGGCATATTTTTAGGTCTAGCTAGTTTCATGTCATCATTTACAATAGTTCCTATACCCGCATCACTAAATACCATAAATTGACCTTGAGTTGCTAAAACTGTTAAGTACGTTTGATCTCCATTTTTAGCTATAACTTCTTTTCCAAGTTCTTCAGCTTTTTTATCATAATTGCTTAACCACTCTTTAGCTTTATCTTCTTGGTTAAATAACTTTGAAACATCTACTAATTTACTTCTCCAATCATTTGCATAGTCTTTTATCATAACTACTGGAGCAATTTCTTTTAATTGATCATATATTTTTTCTTGTCTTTGACTCATTATTATTAAGTCTGGATTTGTTCCTAAAATTGCTTCAACATCCATAGTATCCATCATTGAATGTCCTACAACTTTAGTATCTTTTAATTTATCTTCTATGTATGAAGGTACTTTAGTAGTTTCATAAGAGTCTACATTAGCTGTAGCAACTGGTGTGTGTCCTAAAATTAAAAGTTCTTCACTGCTTCCTGAAATATCTACTATTCGTTTTGGATCTGCTGGTATTTCAACATCTCCTTTTACTGATTGAACCGTTCTTTTTTCATTACTTTCTTTATTTGATGAATTACCGCCTGCACACCCAGTAACTAACCCTAACGTGGCTACTACTGCTGCAAGCAATACTAATGACTTTCGTTTTTTCATGAATAAACCTCCCAATTATTTTTAATTACTATTTGAAATTAATTATCACTTTTATTTGTTCCCATTATAGCAACATTGAGAATAATAGTCAATTACTTTTATAATTTTCCATTATTTTCTTAAAATGTTTTTTATGGTTTTAAAATAGCAAAGGGTGGTAGTTGTTATTTTCGTAATACTTCAAGTCTGAAAGACTTGGTATGGAGAAAATAATAACTACCACCCTAGCTGCATAACCTACATATTCTTATCATTTATAGATTGTAAATATTCATCAATACTTTCAATAACACTACTTACACAACCTTTTTCAAAAGGAGATATTAAATTAGCATACTTAACAATATCTAAGAAAGACTTAGTTCCACCTATTCTACAAATATTTAGATAATCTTGCCATCCTTTAACTCTATCAACTTGCATCTTCTTCCAGAATTGAAGTGCACAAATTTGAGCTAATGTATAATCTATATAATAAAATGGATTTTTAAATATGTGGCCTTGCTTAAACCACCATCCACCTCTTTCTAAGAAGTCATTGCCTTCATAATCCTTATGTGGTTGATATTTCTTTTCTAAATCTCTCCAAACTAATTTTCTTTCATCTTTTGTCATGTTTGGATTTTCATATATTATATGTTGGAACTCATCTACTAAAACTCCATAAGGTATAAATTTAATAGCACTACCTAAATGAACAAATTTATATTTATCAGTATCTTCTTTAAAGAAAAGTTCCATCCAAGGCCAAGTTATAAATTCCATACTCATAGAATGTATTTCACAACTTTCGTATGTTGGGAAGTTTATATCTGGAATTTCAATCCATCTTGACATATAAACTTGGAATGCATGTCCAGCTTCATGAGTTAAAACATCTATATCATCTGCTGTTGAATTAAAGTTTGAGAATATAAAAGGAGCCTTATATTCTGGTATATATGTACAATATCCTCCAGCACCTTTTCCTTTTTTAGTTTCTAAGTCCATTAATTCATGATCCATCATATATTTAAAGAACTCATCAGTTTCCTTAGAAAGCTCTGAGTACATTAAAATACCATTTTTCATTATAAAATCAGAGTCTCCTTTAGGTTTTGCATTTCCACTATTAAACTCAAAGTTTTCATCAAAGTATCTAAATTGTTGAAGTCCTAATCTTTCCTTTTGTCTTTTATATAATTTATTTGCAACAGGTACTATATACTCACTAACTTGTTTTCTAAAGTTTTCAACCATTTCTGCATTATAATCAGTTCTTAACATTCTTATGTAGCCAAGTTCTACGAAATTTTCAAAACCTAGTTTTTTAGCCATTTTATCTCTTACTTTTACTAGTTTATCGAATAAATCATCAAATTTTTTCTCATTTGCTTCAAAGAATCCATAATATGCTTGTGATGATTTTTCCCTTTCATCTCTAAATGGAGATGTCATATAAGGCCCTAGTCCTGAAAGGTTTCTTTCTTCTCCATCAAAAGGTATTTTTGCAGATGCTAAAAGTTTAGTATATTCTGATGCTAATTTGTTCTCTTCTTGTAACTCAGCTATTATTTCTTTAGAAAATGCCTGTAGAGAATAGTCTGCTATAGACATAAATTGCTTTCCTAACTCTTGTGTAAGTTTATCTTTAAATTTTGAATTCACTAGAGCTTTATAAAATAATGAATTTAGCTCTTCATAATGAGGCCCATTTTCATCCCAATACTCTTTTTCTTTTGCATAAAATTCATCTTCAGTATTTATACTGTATCTTATAGAAACTAGCGTTGCCATGCTATCTATATGATTTCTTAGTTTATTAATATCATCTATATGTTTTCTAAGCTCATCATAATTTGTACTAGTTTCCATGTTTTTTACTAGATTTTTAAATTCATCTTTTATTTTTTCATAATTAGGTCTTTTGTATTTAAAATCCTTAAATTTCATTTTATCACCTCGTTATATATTATTTGTAGTTTTAGCTTATGTTAAAAGCTATAATTTATGTAAATTTTTACTAATTTATATCTTTAAACTTACTTTACTATACGTATAATTTAAAGTCAATTAACCCTCTATTCATTTAGTTTTTGTATTTTACTGCATCCTAAACTATTGATAAAATTTTGACTATAATATAAACTGTACTTAACAAATTAAATTGATTTATTGGGAGGAATTTATGTATAAACTAATCGCATTAGACATAGACGGTACATTACTAAATAGTGAAAAAAAAGTTACACAAGAGGTTTTTGATGCAATACAAAATGCAAAAGAAAAAGGTGTTAAAGTTGTATTATCAACTGGCAGACCACTTCCAGGGGTTCAAACTTTATTAAAAGAATTAAAACTTAATGATGAAGAAAATTATGTTGTTACATTTAATGGTGGACTTGTTCAAGAAATTACTTCTCAAGATGTTATTTCTAATATAGAAATGAGTCATGAAGATTTCGATTATATATATAATGAATTAGCTAAAAAACATGATATAAAAATTCATATAAACACTCCAGATTCTTTAGTTGTTCCTTATACAGAAGTTCCTAAATACAGTGTTCATGAATCTACACTTAATAACATTCCTGTTATTTGTATGGATGAAAAGGAAATTAATTCAGATTTAACATTCTGTAAAGTTATGCTAGTTGATGAACCTGAAGTTATAGAAGATATCATAACTAAAATTCCACAAGAGTTCCATGATAAATACACTATAGTTCGTTCAGCTCCATTTTTCTTAGAATTTTTAAATAAAAAGGTTAACAAAGGTTCAGGATTACAAGCTCTATGTGATAAGTTAGGCATAGATCCGTCTGAAGTTATAGCTGTTGGAGATGAAGAAAATGACAGACATATGATTGAGTTTGCAGGACTTGGAGTTGCTATGGGTAATGCTAGAGATAGTATAAAAGAAATAGCTAATCATGTTACTGAAACTAATAATAACCACGGTGTTGCTAAGGTTATATCTGACTTTATATTATAGATTTTAAATTTATTTTAATATTGGTGAACTATATTAATGCTTAATTCAGCAGTAATTTAGTTCACCTTTTCATTATAGTTAATATCCATTTAAATTGTATTTATATCTAATCCAACACTTTCATCTAGACCTATAATTGGTATTTCTAAATTATTTTCCTTTAATGATTTTTCTAGTTCTTCAATAAATATTCCTTTTCCATCTATCATTTTTATATCACTTAATTTTTCAGATAAATTATTACATCCACTTAACTCTCCAAACCAATTATTAGAACTACAAGTTTTATTATATCCACAACTAGGACTTCCATCTATAGCTATTATAGCTTTAATTTTATAATTACTTGTAATATAGTTTTCAAATTGTTTTATGTATGGATCTAGCATAATCTTACATTGATTTCTATAAAATAAATTATCAAATTGTTCTTTTACATGTCCCCACCTTTTAATTCCATACATAACCATCTCAGGACAAGGTAATTGAATTATTCCATACCCACTACTTAAAATTTGTAAAGAAACATTATGTGACCCTTTATCATTAGATAGCCCTTCCACTTTAGAGTTACAATTTAATATACAGTGGCAAACAGCTACTATTTCCCTTTTTCTTTCCATATATATCTCCTTAATTTTATTAATATTTTCATAGTATCACAGTAAATAATTGGTGTGTTATAGATTTTTACTATTTTAGACAATTTACTTATAAATATTTCCGATTTCAAAAATTGATAGTTTTGTATTATTATTAATTATGTACTAATAATTTAATTGCGGAGGAAATCGTAATCATGAATACAAAAAAAATAACATTTAGCGCAATGTGTATATTAGTAAATATAGTTTTCGGTATGTTTGTCGGTATGTTAAACATTCCATTACTATTTTTAGATACCGTTGGAACAGTACTTGGGGCTGTTGTCCTTGGCCCTTTATGGGGAGCACTTATAGGGGGAGGAACAAATTTAGTCCTTGGTGTAATATCCGACCCTACAAATATACCATTTGCTTTAGTTAATATATCACTAGGTGTTATAGTTGGATTTATAGCTAGAAAAAAATCATTTGGTTACAAAGAGGCTATACTTACAGGATTATTATTAGCTGTAGTTTGCCCTTTAATAGGAACACCTATTTCAATACTATTATTTGGAGGTTTAAGTGGAAGTGGAGCAGACTTATTGGTTGGATTTTTAGTTCAATCTGGACAAGAAATTTTTACAGCTGCTTTTATCCCAAGAATTATTAGTAATATAGTAGATAAACCTTTATCTTGTATTTTAGTGGTTTATTTCTTAAGTAAAATGCCAAAAAACTTTATATCTCAGTTTTCTAAACAGACTTATAAAGTTTCATAATATAATAACCTTTTTAAAGCACTCTGTAAAAAAGGGTGTCGCATTAATATTTGCGACACCCTTTTTTCATGTAATCTTCTATCTATTTATATAACTCAAATAATTTATCTTCTTTAATTAAAAATATATGTTCATCGATATCTTTAGTTTCTCCAATTGCAGAAATATATTTAGGTTGATCAATTATAAAATTGCTTTCTGAAGTTTCATTTTTTATAAAATTATCTACAGTTAAAATTTCATCTACTGCAAGACCTATAAATCTATTATTTTGCATAATTACAATTACCATATCATGATAATGATCTTTAAAAATGTCTTTTGTTTTATCTAATAATTCAAGTACTTTCTCCATATATTGTTTTTCTGCTTTATTAAGCAAATCTAGTAATTTTTTTTCCCTAATCTCTTCATTTTTTTCTTTTTTACATTTCTCAACTTCTATGGCTATCTCATGTAGTAAAGTATGTGGTGAATCTATCTTTTTCATATGAAAATTTATACTTTGTATATCAGTTGAAAAATTATCATACCATTTACCAAATGCACATTGATGTGGATCTGTAGTTAAAGTAAATTCTCTATTTTCATTCACTGAATTTTTCAATTCATTTACCCACTTAATATGATCATTTTTTCTAATATCTATCATAGCTTTAAAATCTTCATATTCTTCTTCAGATGATTTACATCCAAATAAACTTCTCATACTCATAACTGGTACTATTTGGTTTCTTAATTGCATAACCCCTAATTCAAATTTTTCACTTTTTTGTATTGGAGTTATATTATCAGGAAACTCAGTTAATGCAATTGTAACACTACTATCAATTGCATATAAATTATCAGCTACCCTAAATATAACGTGAGGTAATCTTTCTTCACTTATCATCGTTAAATTCCCTTCCTTAAAATGATATAAACCCTATAAATTCTAATAATTTATTATTAAAATTATAATTACAAATCATTAGCTTTCTAATTATACCAAATCTTACCAATAATATTCTAGTCCTTTTGAGAATCTTTCTCACTTTTACATTTAATTTCTACTACGCAAAGTGGGAGTGTATATAAGTTTCGAAACATTTCAGGCTTTTTTCCAGCCTGTTGTAAGAAACTTATATACACTCCCACTAAGTAACCTATACAGCTTTACTATGTCTTTTAAATATAAAGTTAAAGAATCCTCTAATACCTTTAAACACTATAACTATTACAAACAGTATTAAGATACCTGTAAGAGCTCCTGATGAGTCTATAAGAACATCTTTCATACTACCTACTCTTCCAGCTACCGCTAACTGTCTCATCTCATCATAATAAGCATATGATATACTTGCTATCATGGCTACAATACTAGCTATGTATATTCTTCTACTAAGCGCATATATAAGTAAGCTTATAGAAAATCCTATACCTGCATATATACTAAAATGAGCCATTTTTCTAACTATATACCCCTTATCTCCATACTGCTTAAGCTTGTCAAAAACTTTTTCTTTTACACTTATTATATTATGATCTTTTAAAGTTACTTCTGATCTAATTTTATCAATTACACTAACAGCTGTATCAGATTGTTGTTTTGATACATCTCCTTCTTGACTAGAAAAATAATACATACCTCCCATAGTCATTACTACTAGTAGTAAGCATACTATTTTTTTCATACCTCCATCACCTGTCTTTCACAATATAGGCACAAGTTTAATATATACCTAAAAGTTTAATTTAGTGATAAATCACTTTTATATAAGTACTTATTATACTACAAATCTAAAAATAGTAAATGAATTTTATTTGAAGAATCAAAAGAAGCTACCTGTTTAAGGTAACTTCTTTTTTAGCCTACATAAAATATGTCATATGAAGCATCCATAGCTTCATTTATATCTAAGCAGTATATATCTTCATCATTTTCAAATCCATTTTCTTTTACCCATTCATCAAACTCATTCTTCGTCCAGAAGAAATTCATTATGTTTCAACAGTTTGCTGCCCAATTTTCGTGCTTATCCAAATTTAAATGAAGTACTCTTAAATCAGGATTATTTAAACTTGTTACCTTACCGTCCTTTATCGATATATTGATTTCATTTCCAGTTACATAACATCTAGATTTTATATCTATATCTTGATTAAAAGTGCATCTCCATCCCATTGCATCTATTGCACACATTGCATTAAATTCTCTTTTATCTTCTAATGTAACTCTATGCATAGTTGGGTGTGCTGATACTGGATATATAAAATTTATGTATCCATCATCATCTACAACCATTATGTTTTTATCTATAAATAATTTTAGAGTTTCTTTTACATATTCTTTTTTTAAGTTTAGTTTATCTTCTAAAAAAACTATACTTTCATCTATGCTTACAGGTCTTTCTTTTTCGATTATCATATCCATGATTGATACTCTAATATTTTTTTGTATTTGATTTAAATTCCTATATTTGTTGTTTTCCATTTTTAATTTATACTCCATAACATGCTGATAATTTTTTTGTTAATCTATTTTTATATTCTAGATATTCTTCACTCTCTCGCTCTCTTGGTCTATCTAGATCTATCTTTAAATCTTCTAATATACGTCCTTTATCTCTAGACATAACTACAACTCTGTCGCTCATATATACCGCCTCATCTACATCATGAGTAACCATTATTGCAGTTATCTTTTTTTTCATCCAAATATTTTCTAGTTCTTCTTGAAGATTTTGTCTCATTTGAAAATCAACCGCTCCTAAAGGCTCATCCATTAAAAGAACTTCTGGGTTACATGCCAGCGCTCTTATAACAGCGACCCTTTGCTTCATTCCCCCTGATAGCTGATGTGGATACATCTTTTCTTTTCCCTTTAAATCTGATATTGATAATAGTTCTTCTAATCTCTGTTCTCTTTCTTTTTTAGACATTTTTTGTTGCTTCATTGGAAATTCAACATTTCCTTTTACTGTTTTCCACGGAAATAATGCATAATTTTGAAATACAAATGCTCTATCTATACCTGGTTTATCTACTACTTTATTATCTAGTAAAACTTGACCGTTTTCACAAGTTTGAAAACCTCCTATTATAGTTAATAATGTAGTTTTACCACAACCAGATGGACCTAGTAATGATACAAATTCCCCTTCTTTTATATCTAGGTTTATATCCTCTAATACTTTATGTTCTACTTTATTATTTATAAAGGTTTTACTTATATTGTCTATTTTTAGTTTCATTAATTATCAAACCTCCATTTGCAAAGGCTCTTGTTTATAAATTTTAATATTCTATCTATTATAAATCCTATTAATGCTGCAAATATCATAAGCCCAATTAAAAGTTCTGTATTCATCATTGTTTGAGCTTGTACCATAGAGTAACCGAGACCGGCACTCGTTGCTATAAACTCGGCTCAGATTACAGACATCCAACCAGTACTTATTGCAAGTCTCGCTCCAGTTAAAATATCTGGAAGAGCTGCTGGTAGCATTACATTAGTAAATATTACAAACGGAGATGCTCCCATACTTTTTGCTGCGTTATAATAATCTTTTGATATAGATCTAACTCCTTGAATTGTATTAAGGATTATAGGAAATACTCCTGCAAAAGCTATTAAGAATATTGTTGGCCCATCTCCTATACCAAACCATACTATAGTTAATGGAACCCAAGCCATTATAGGTACTTGTCTTGCTGAATCTACTACTGGAGAAAATACCTTCTCAAAAGTTGATGAGAACCCCATAATCAGCCCTAGAGGAAGTCCAAATCCCATAGCATACATAAATCCCTTTAATACTCTTTGCATAGTAATTAATACGTTTTTTACAATTTCAGGGTCTGTTATACATGTTATAAATCCATGAAACACATCCATTGGCATAGGAAGTAAAAGTGAGCTTCCTATTCTTTGTGCACTTATTTGCCATATTCCTATTATCACTATAAATAATAATATTTTATAAAATACATCTAAAAACTTTTTATTTAATCCTCTTTTTTTATTTATTTCTGTATTTGCAGAAACTTTAAATTCCACTTTTTAAACTCACCCCAAACTTCTTTTGATATCTCTGTATCTGTATATTTTTCTAGTTCTTTTTTAAACAAGTTTTCATCATTTAATTCTTTTACACTTTGGTTATATAGTTTTATAAATTGAGTATATAATTTATTTTGTTTAAATGATTTATTTACAACCATTACATATGTATCATAATCCTTATTTATTGCTGTAGAAAATTTTTTCCCATTTAAACTAAGTGCTTTTATACTATCAATTACTATAGCATCTACTTTGTCGCTTTCTAATGCATAAGCTAGTCCCCCACTTATAAAAGGTACTTCCTTTGCACTTTCATAATACTCTTTTACTAAATCAATTTGATAATTCCTATTTTGTGTAACTCCTACTTTTTTTATATTTTCGTTTTTAACTAAAAATACATCAGAGTTTTGGACTACATTATCTACAATTTCAAAATTTTTATCATATTCTACAAATTTTTTCGCCGCTTCCTTACAAATTATAGCCATATCTATTTGCTCTGAACTCAGAGCCCACTGCATAGTACTCGCTCAACAATCATTTATAGAATATTGCTCTATTAAATTTTCAATTTCAACATCTGTAAAATAATCTTTGTTTATCATATAATCAATGATAAAACCAGAGGTATCATCTGATACCCCTATTCTTATATTTCCATCTATTTTTTCAGTCTTAGGATTAAAAAATAATACTCCTAAGCTTCCTATTATAATAATTAAACCTAAAATTATATTTTTAGTTTTGTCCATCTATCTCCATTGCCTTTGCTTTCCAATCTTCATAGCTCATACCTTTAGGGAATACTGGATCTACTTTTTCTTTTATAAACTTATCAAAATCATCTGCTCCACAAGATTTTAAAAGCTTATCATTTACAACTTTATCATAATCAGGTATTTCCTCTAATGCCTTATTGTCTTTATACATATCTAAATTGTTTTTATATTCGTCTCCAGTTATTTTCCATGTAAGAGTTCTTCCTTCTCCTACAGTCTTTTTATATATAGTCATTAATGCTACTTCTTCATCTACACTATAGTTTTTAGCAAATATTTTAGCTGCTTTAACTGGGTTTGTGTATATATACTCTATAGCTTTTGTGTGTGCTAAAACCATTTTTTCAGCTAAGTCTGGATGTTCTTTTACAAAGTTTGTATTTAATGAGAATGAACAACAGTTGTATTCTTTTCCTGTATTTTTTTCTTTATATTGAGTCGATGAAATTATCTTTCCAACGCCTTCTTTCTCCGCTACAGATCCCCATGGATCACATGTACTGAATGCTTTTATTTGTCCTGTTTTTAATGCTAAGTATGCATCTTTGCTAGAGTCTATATTTACAACTTGATATTTAGATGAGTCTACTGGAAGTCCTGTTTCTGGGCCGTAGTCTGTAGTCCATAGTAAATCACCATCTGGGTCTGAAGCTATTTTTTGTTCTATTAATTCTTTAGGATCTTTTATATCGTTTGCAACTACTAAGTATTCAGATCCACCTCTATGGTTATTTGCAGCTACAACTATTGGTGATCCTTTTGGAATAGCTCCAACTAATCCTTTAGTCCCAATATATCCTGCATCCATTTGTCCAGCTGCCATAGCTTCTGGTACTTTTCCGTTTCCTACAGCTTGAACGTTAAGTCCTAAATCTTTATAAATCCCAGCATCCACAGCAACTGGAGCAGCCGTCATGTGGTCACAATTATAATAACCTAATTTAATTGCATAATCTGAACTACCTTTTGTTGCCGTTTCTTGCTTGTTTTCTTTGCTGCTACATCCTGTTAAAACTGTAGTGCTTATTGCACCTATTAGTACTAATGACTTTACCTTCTTTGAAATTTTCACTTTTAATTCTCCTCTTTGTTGAATTTATATTAGCAACATGCATTCATGCCTTCTCCGAATAAATCTACTAATTTTTTATTTTCTAATCTATATATTGCATATCCTACATTTCCATTTTTAGATCCAGATAATATAAGTTCCATTTCATTCTTATCATCTATATCTTTAAATTCTATTGAAATGTCATCTATAGGTGCTCTTATAGGCTCTGTCATGTAAACGTTTTCATCATCACTTATAACTCCAACCATTTCATTATGATTTTTGCCTTTTTTATAAACAACTAGCAAGTCATCAACTTTATCGTTATTTATATCGTGCTGTGTGTACGTAAGTATTTTTTCATATTTGGCATTTTCTTTAAAATAGTTTAAATACTCTTCATTTACATTTGGAAGGATACTTTCTTGATTCTTTTTATCTTTGCTATATACTGCAATTCCTATTAATAAAACTATTATAGAAAGTATTATTAAAAATTTTTTACGCTTCATTTTTTACAACCTTTCTTAAGCTAGGCATTATAGCTTTTATGAAAAATATGAATATTATAAATGAGCATATGTATTTTACTGAATCCGGTATATTTAACATTATAGTATTAGCTATGCTTATAGATTCCTGCTTGTAGCTGATATTTATATTTGTTGCCTTTCCCATTAAAAGGAGATTTGTTATATATCCAATAACTAGCGAGCAAGTTGTAAGTGTTATAGAATATATAGCTACAGTTCTCTTTCCTATTACTTTATACATACTTATAAGTTCTGGTAAGTTTGTAGCAGCTCCAGCTATTAAAAATGTTATAGCAATTCCTGGTGATGCCCCACTTGCTACTAATGCTGCGATAAATGGTATATGTCCAACTGCACAAACATACATAATACATGCAAGTACTGCTATACTACCTAAAGATAGTACACCTGGATTTCCTAAGTATTTTTGAATTATGCTACTTGGAAACACCGTTGTTATAAATCCTGCAACAAGCATACCTATCACAACATATTTACTAATTGTAAGTGCTAATTCAGAAAATGACCATTTTAATCCTTCTATCACTTTTTCTTTAAAGCTTAACTCTTCTTCTTCTAGCTCAATAGCTATTTCTTCATCCTCTTGTTGGTTTATACATAATTCATTTTTACCTAAGTAGTTTCCTAAAAGTCCTACTATTATTGGCACGACAAATCCCGATATAACATAAATAATAGTTATATCTGGCCCTAATAATCCTAAACTTAATACTACTGCTATTGGATTTATAATTGGAGTTGATGTCATAAAAGCTAAAACTGGACCTAGATAAGCTCCAGAATAGTACATACTTATTCCTATAGGTATAACTCCACAACTACATATTGGTAGTAACATTCCTGAAACTGTACTCTTTAATAACGATGATATTTTTTTATTTCCAAGAGATTTTTGAAATTTTTCTGGACTTATTAGATTATGTAGTAGACCTGCTATTATAAAACTTATTATTAACCAACCTGAAGCTCCATTTAATATACTTATAGATGCTAGTAGTACATCTTTGAAAAAATCTAAAATATACATTTAATTCTCCCCTAATTGTTTATAGCGTCTGTTATTGCTTTTTCTATGATATCCTTTGAAAGCCTATCATATTTTTTTCTTTGGTTTATAATCATTGTACCTTTTGTTATGATTCCATATTTTTTTAAATAAGTAAAATCTTTTCCCGCTTGATATAATTTTATATCAATCTTTTCTTTATAAAGTTCCCCTAGCTTTCTTATTAGCATTCCATGCTCATCACATGTAGGTCATGTATTTATAAACTCTACTAAAACTTTAGACATTTCTCCTCCTTTATTTTTTCCTTTTTCCCCTTTAATTTACATTTTTTTACACTCAAGCTCTTTTATTATACATAGAATTTTCAGACATTGTAAAATAGAATATATCTATATAACAACGTCACAATATAGATATATTCTATTTAATTTTTTACCTATTTATTTTTCTTGCAAGCGTTGCTGTCCAAATACCAACCATTGTTACCCCTAAAAACATTTCTATCCCTGATAAAAATATGCTATATCCAAATGGAGTTATATCTCCATATCCAACTGTTGTAAATGTAACTATACTAAAATGAAATGCTCTCACAAAGTCATCTATCATCACATTTGCTGATTTTTCTGTAAAAAATAGTTCTTTATAAGATATAATTTCACTTCCTATTTTAAGTCCAAAGATTAGATATAATATAGTAAATAAAAATATAAGTTCTAAAGATGTTATAAGTGCATAAGTTGGTCTTTCTCCATATCCGCAAATTAACCAAAGTGCATCTGATTTAAATCTTTTTATTCCCTTTAAAGTTTTTCGTTCTATAGTTTTATAAATATATAAGTATTCTCCATACTTAGCTAATAAATTATTTTCTTGAAATTTATAAGCTATAGTTCTATAAAATTTATAACAACTTTCATAACTTTCATTATTTAATTCGTCAAAGAATGTATCTTCATTGAACTTAGTAACTAAGCTATCATCGAATTCCAAATTATATATATAAGATTCAGTTAATTTAAATGATTTTAAATCACAATCCTTAATTGTCATAAAATCTATATGACAATTAATAAAAATACTTTTTTTAAAGTTACTATGCTCAGTTATAAGATTATTTAATTGAGTGTATCTTAATATTGAATTTTTAAAGTTACAATCTATAAACCTAACTTTATTAAATTTACAATTTATGAATACACTATTTTCAAAACTACAATTTATAAATTCTATATTTTCAAATTGCATATCCTTTATCTTTCTGCTTTCAAACTTTGTGTTTTTAACAACTTTTAAATCTAAAATCTCATCTATTTTTATATATTTATTAAATTCATAAGAACTTATATCTTTTATATTTTTGTCATTAAGCCTATTATTAACTTCGTGGTTAGCAACTTTTCTTAATTTATTAAACTCAATAGTTTTCATATTTATTCTCCAAAAATAATTTTATAATATTAACTATTTCGGTTTAATATTTTGAGAATCCTTTGAAATAAAATTTTTGTCATATCATTTTTATCATAATGTCCTACTTTTCTTAATATACTTGTACAAATAACCATTTGGGGGAGGATAAATTTATGAATACAAAGATAAAAGTTTTAGAGGAAAAACTACCGAAAAAATGTTGCTCCTACTGTAATCATCTTTCTTTAGAGGGTCCTAATGATGATTTTACTTATGATATAAAATGTGTGCTTTCAAATAGTACTCCTTTAAATGGAGATTCATGCAATGATTTTAGCCCAGAATATACTAATTTAAATCATGTTGATTTAGATACGCTATATTTAAAATTTTTAGAGTCATCTATTCAAGTTGATTATGCATCTTACTTAAACTCGCTACATTGGAAATTATTTAAAGAAAAAACTTTAGATTTTTACGACTATGAATGTTCTAAGTGTGGATGTAGTGACAATTTAAATGTTTATCATATAAATGATAACTTCGGTCGAGAAACTTTCGATGATGTAAATGTGCTTTGTGAAAATTGTTTAAGAAATTAAATTTATATACTACTAATATTTTTTTAAAATAAACAAATAATAAATTCATAGTCAACTGACTATGAATTTATTTTATTTTGGAGGTATTTATATGTCAAATCCTATAAGCTGTTCAGCTACAAGTTGTACTTATAATAAAGTTGGAGCATGTTACGCATCTGGAATAAAAGTTGATGGTAAGTCAGCTGATACTACTTGCGAAACAACTTGTTCGACTTATGAGAATAAAGAATCTAGCTCATTCTCTAATAGTGTTCAAGATTCAACAGTTGCTCAAACAAGCTCTATATCTTGTGCTGCTACTAACTGTAAGTACAATCACAGTGGAGATTGTAATGCTGACTCTATTCATATAAATATGGATGATGCATCTTGCGAAACTTTTGTAACTAAATAGTCCCTACACAATATTATTTACAAAATAAAAAAGAGCTGATTATAATATATAGCTGATGATAACTGTATATGATTTAGCGACATTTTGAAAGCGCATTTTGCTTTCATGGAGCAAATCATACAAAGTTATCTTAAGCGTTTTATATATTAGTCAGCTCTTTTTATTTTAATTAAAACTTAGATCTTCTATTAGTTCTTCATACTCTCTATAATTCTCTTCCTCTTTTAAAATTCTTAACGCTCCATAAGAAAGAGCTTCTAACTCATTTTCTCCTGCTAGTACAGTTACTGGTGCAATAAATCTTACTTTATCACTTAGTTTTTTAGTTAAATTTTTAGAGTATGCAATTCCTCCAGTTAAAATGATTGCATCCACATCACCATCTAAAACTGTAGATAACTCCCCGATTCCCTTTGCAACTTGGTAAATTAAAGCCTCATATATTAATTTAGCTTTTTCATCACCGTTTTCGATCATTTGTTCAACTTCTCTAATGTCTACAGTATTTAAATGGCCTACTATTCCACCTTTTCCTCTAATTTTTTTCAGCATTTCTTTTTGAGTATATTTACCACTAAAGCACATATCTACAACCTTTTTAACAGGTATTCTTCCACTTCTTTCTGGAGAAAATGGACCCTCGTCATCAGATACTACATCTACCATGTGCCCATTTTTATGTGCAGCTATAGTTATTCCTCCTCCAAGATGTGCTACTATTAAATTCATATCTTTATAATCTCTATTGTTTTCCTTTGAAAATTTAATAGCCATAGCTCTTGAATTTAATGCATGGCTCAAGCAGTTTCTCTTTATTTCTGGAAACCCTAATACTCTAGCTACATCATCTAATTCATCAACTGCTACACTATCGTATATATATGCATTTACTCCTATTTCTTTAGCTATTTCATAAGAAATAAGCGCTCCTAAGTTTGATGCATGTTCTATTATAGGTTTATTCTTTAGCCTATCTACCATAGCATCATTTACTAAATAAGCTCCTGATTTTACAGGCGGAAGTATCCCTCCTCTTCCAACTATAGAATCTAACTCCTCTTTCTTAAAATCGTTTTCCTGGAGGATGTTTAAAATGCTTTCTTTTCTCATTTCAAACTGATCAGTTATACTATTATACTTTTCTAATTCATTTGCACTATGATTTATACTTTTCGAAAAAAGCATATTTTCATCTTCATATACTGCAATTTTAGTAGATGTTGAACCTGGATTAATCGCTAATATTTTATACCCCATAAACTACTCCCCTTTGACTAAATTCATTCCTACTTTAAATGCTTCTATATTTATGTCTACAAACTCCTTTTTTACATTATCACTTATAATTTGATTCCAGTCAATATGTTCAAGGTTCATAGATTTAACTAAGCTTCCAAGTAAAATTATATTCATTGTTTTTGGGTTTCCAAGTTCAATAGCACTCTTTGATGCATTTATCAATTTAGCTCCTACTCTAA
>NZ_JAWDJM010000195.1:0-36560 GCF_032465715.1 Paraclostridium sp. MRS3W1
GTAAAGATGAAGCTAGACATGGAAAAGCATTCTTAGGATTATTAAATAGACATTTCGGAAAATAATAATTAGATATATAAATAAGCCCTCATATTAGTAAATTAAAATACTAATATGAGGGCTTATTTTGTGATTTAAAATAAAATTTATATAAAAAATGAATATATAGTATGTACTATTTATAAAAAAATTTTGGAAGTTTTACACTGAATGATAAAATACTAACAAAAAACACATACTTTATAAAATATTTTATAAAGGAATGTTTTATAATAAAATTTAAAATTAAAAAACAATAATATCTTATTTTAAAAAAAGTGATATAATAAATTTTATAAAAGGCAAAGGTTTTGCTAGACATAATTTATTGTTTTAAATTTAAATAAATAATAGATTGAAGCAAAAGCGAGGAGGCATATATGAAAGAATTATTAGAATTAAACCCAATAATTTGTGCTATAAAGGGTGATGCGCATTTAGAAGATGCTGCAAATTCAGACGGAGATATTGTTTTTTTACTAAATGAAGATATTCTTACTTTAAAAGAAAAAATACAAATTTTACATGAACATAATAAAAAAGTATTTGTTCATATTGATATGATAACAGGGCTTTCATCTAGTCCTATAGCTGTAGATTATATGAAAAAAGAATTCAATTTGGATGGGATAATAACAACTAAAACTAATATAGTTAAAAGAGCTATAGAATTAGACTTAAAAGTTGTTCAAAGATTTTTCTTTATAGATTCTATGTCTCTTGAGAATGCAATTGAAAGTTTAAAGAGAGTAAAACCAGATGCTATAGAAATTATGCCAGGTGTAATTCAAAAGGTAATAAAAAAAATGAACAAAACTTATCCCAATGTACCTATTATATGTGGAGGATTAATAGATAGAAAAGAAGAAATAATTGGTGGATTATCAGCTGGAGCTATGGCTATATCTACTACGGATATTGATATGTGGTAATTCAGAAAAAGTAGCTTTTTCAATTGATATAGCAGTTTAGTTTATTAAATATCTAACAAAGTATTTTATTGACTGGAAAATGTTTTCGTGATAGCATTTAATTAAATTAATAACTGGCTGGAGATGAGAGAGCCCCCTATAAAAATGATAGGAGCTCTCTGTTTTTTTGCCTTATTTGACTAATTACATAAAATATCAAGGGAGGTATTGAGTTGAAAAAGACTTTATTAGGAGAGTGCATATCTGAATTTATTGGATCATGGATATTGATTTTTATAGGGTGTGGAGCTGTAGCATCTATGGTATTAAGTGGAGCAGATGTTTCTCAATGGGAAATAGGAATAATATGGGGGTTAGCTGTAACAATTGCAATATATGTAACTGGAGCAGTATCAGGTACTCATATAAATCCAGCTGTAACAATTGCATTAATGGTACACAGAGATTTTCCAAAGAAAAAAGTATTGCCATATATTATAGCTCAAATACTAGGATGTTTTGCAGGAGCAGCAACAGTTTACTTGTTATTTAATAAGCTATTCTTATCATTTGAGAATGCAAATAATATAGTAAGGGCTGGGTCAAACGGACTTACTACAGCAGGTATATTTTCTACTTATCCAAATGCTGCATTAAATTCATTTGATGCATTACTTGTAGAAACTTTCATAACTATGTTGTTAGTCATAGTGATATTAGCAGTAGGCGAAGAAAAAAATTCAAACAAACCTATGTCAAATTTAGCACCAGTTTTTATAGGAATAACAATAGCTATAATAGGAGCTAGTTTTGGAGTATTAACAGGCTTTGCAATGAATCCAGCAAGAGATTTTGGGCCTAAGATGTTTGCTGTTTTAGCAGGTTGGGGAAGCGGAGCACTAGGACCTGACATGTATTTTTGGGTACCTATAGTGGGACCTATAATAGGAGCCATCCTTGCAGGATTTGTATTCGATAAAGGCGTTAAAAAGTACATGAATTAAAATACATCAAGGATTTAAAATAAATAATCATTGGAGGCAAAGCGATATGAAAAAATATATGATGGCATTAGATCAAGGAACTACAAGTTCAAGAGCTATATTATTTGATAAAGAAGGAAATTTAGTAGCTACATCACAAAAAGAATTTACTCAATTTTATCCAAAGCCAGGATGGGTAGAACATAATCCTATGGAAATATGGGGAAGTCAAAGTGGTGTAATGAGAGAAGTGTTAGAAACTAATGGCATTAAACCAGAACAAGTTTGTGGTATTGGTATAACAAATCAAAGAGAAACTACTATAGTTTGGGATAAGAATACAGGTAAGCCGGTATATAATGCAATTGTATGGCAATGTAGAAGAACATCTCAGATATGTGATGAATTAGAAGCTAAAGGATATAAAGATAAAATAAAAGATAAAACAGGATTGATTCTTGATGCATATTTTTCAGCAACTAAGATAAAATGGATACTTGATAATGTTGAGGGTGCTAGAGAGAAAGCTGAAAATGGAGAATTATTATTCGGAACAGTAGATACATGGTTAATATGGAACTTAACTAGAGGTAAGGTACATGTTACAGATTACTCAAATGCAGCAAGAACAATGTTATATAATATAAAAGAGTTAAAATGGGATGATGAAATATTAGAAATACTAGATATACCAAAAAGTATGTTACCAGATGTTAAACCATCTAGTTATGTATATGGACACACTGATGAGTATATGTTAGGTGGAGCGGAAATTCCTATAGCTGGATGTGCAGGAGATCAACAAGCAGCATTATTTGGTCAGACTTGTTTTGAAGAAGGATGCGCTAAAAACACTTATGGAACAGGTTGTTTTATGCTTATGAACACTGGAGAGAAGATGGTTGAATCAAAAAATGGATTACTTACGACTATAGCTTGGGGTGTTGATGGTAAAGTAGAATATGCGCTAGAAGGAAGTATATTTATAGGTGGAGCATCTATACAATGGTTAAGAGATGAATTAAGAATATTATATGATGCTAAGCAAAGTGAGTTCTATGCTGAAAGTGTAAAAGATACTAATGGGGTATATGTAGTTCCAGCTTTTGCAGGACTTGGAGCACCATATTGGGATATGTATGCAAGAGGATCTGTTATGGGGCTTACTCGTGGAGCTAACAGAGCTCACTTAGTTCGTGCTACACTTGAATCAATAGCATATCAAGTAAAAGATGTATTAAATGCTATGCAAGAAGACTCAGGTTTAGAGCTTAAAAACCTTAAAGTTGATGGTGGAGCTAGTGCTAACAATTTCTTAATGCAGTTCCAATCAGATATATTAAATGTAAGCATAAACAGACCTAAAGTACTTGAAACTACGGCGTTAGGAGCAGCATATCTTGCTGGATTAGCAGTAGGATTCTATGAAAATAAAGAGGATATTAAAAAGTCTGTAGCATTAGAAAAAGAATTTGAACCAAACATGAGTGAAGAAAAAAGAAGTTTATTATATAAAGGATGGAAAAAAGCAGTAAACAGATCTCTTTTATGGGCAAAAGAAGATGAAGAATTTGAAAAAGAGTTGGCTAGTGTAAAAAATTAATTATAAAGTACAGGTAAAAGTTATATAATTAAAGTAAATAGTAAAAACTTAAAAATTTTTAGATATTGGCATTAAGCAATAAAGGAGATAAGATGGAAAAAATACTATTTGCTCATAGAGGAATGTCTACATTAGCACCAGAAAATACTTTATCAGCATTTTCATTATGTAAAGATAAAGGAATAAAATGGTTTGAATGCGACATTGATATTTTAAAAGATAAAACCCTAGTGATAAATCATGATGATACATTAGACAGATGTAGCAATAAAACGGGGTCGTTATATAACATTTGCAAAGATGATTTAAGGCATATAGATGCAGGAAGTTGGTTTGGTGATGACTATATTGGAGAAAGAATACCTACTTTAGATGAGTTAATTGAATTGATAAATAAATATAAATTAAACGTCAATTTTGAATTGAAATCATGTTGTGGAGGTAAAGAATTAACACAAGAACTTATACAGAGATTTGTAGAAGCTTTAAATAAATTAGATGATGATATAAGAGTTATCGTTTCGAGTTTTAACCCATTAATGTTATCTAAATTTAAAGATTTAAGACCTAATATTCCGGTAGGATGTTTATTTGAAACACATAATTTGTATGATGATTGGTCTTCTATAATGGAAATGTGTAGAGCTGAGTATATACACCCACAAAATGAAGGATTAACTAAAGAAATGGTAGAAAAATTTAGAAGTTATGGATATAAAATTAATGTTTGGACTGTAAATGATTTAGCCAGAGCTAACCAATTATTTAATTGGGGAGTTACAGGTATATTTACAGACATAGCGGATAGATTCCCTAAATCATATAAGTATAAAGAGGATATAGTTTGTGAAGCAAATATATAATCAAAATAATTTAGGGTAGTGACAGTTAAAATAATCTATGATAATATAGAATTATAAAAGGAAAACGATTTTAAAAAATGAAATATTATGGCGAAGAGATAAGAGAGCCTTCTATACATTGTATAGGGGGGCTCTCTATTTTTTTTTCAAGGAGGCAAAATTATGTATGATATAGCAATAATAGGAGCAGGGATAAGTGGAAGTGCCATAGCTAGAGAATTATCAAAGTATAATTTAAAAACAGTAGTTATAGAAAAAGGAATAGAAGTTTGCCAAGGAACTACTAAGTCAAATAGTGCTATAGTGCATGGTGGATATGATGCAAAGGTTGGAAGCTTAAAAGCTAAGTTAAATATAGAAGGTAATAAATTATATAAAGATCTATGTAAAGATTTAAACGTAGACTTTAAACAAATAGGATCGTTAGTTTTAGCATTTGATGAAGAAGAAATGAAACACGTTAGAGGTTTATACGAAAGAGGATTAGAAAATAAAGCGACTGGATTAAAAGTATTAAATAAAGAAGAAGTATTAGAACTAGAACCAAATGTTAATGACAATGTAGTTGGAGCATTACTTTGTGAGAGTGCAGGAATTGTTTGTCCATTTAATTTAAATATAGCACTTATGGAAAATGCTATGTTTAATGGGGTAGATTTAAAACTAGAATCTGAAGTTTCAGACATAGTTAAAGAAGAAGATTGTTTCAATATAAAAATAAAAAATAAAAATGATATAAAAGCTAAATATGTTGTAAATGCAGCTGGAGTTTTTGCTGATAAGATAAACAACATGATAGGTGGAGATGAATATTTTATAATACCTAGAAAAGGAGAATATAAAATATTAGATAAAAGTGAAGGTAAAATTGCTAATCATGTTTTATTCCAATGTCCAACTGAAAAAGGAAAAGGTGTATTGGTTACACAAACGGTACATGGAAATTTATTAGTAGGGCCAAATGCTACTGCTGTAGATGAAAAAGAAGATGTATCTACATCAAAAGAAGGAATTAGTGAAATCGTAAATAGCTCTAAAAAGACTATAGAAAATATTGATTTCAGAAAAACAATCACTAGTTTTGCAGGACTTAGAGCAACTCCAAATACAGGAGACTTTATGATATTTGCATCAAAGAAATGTAAAAACTTTATAAATGTTGGAGGAATAGAATCACCAGGTCTTGCATCAGCACCAGCAGTTGCAAAATATGTTGTAGAAATTCTTAAAGAAGAAGGATTAATGTTAAGTGAAAATAAAAAGTTTGAGTCTAAGAGACATAAGAATAAACCTTTCATAAAAATGACTCAAGAAGAAAAAGAAGAAATCATGAAGAAAGATCCAAGATATAAAAAAATAGTTTGTAGATGCGAAAGTATAACAGAGGGCGAAATTATAGATGCAATAAATTCACTATGTGGAGCTAGAACATTAGATGGAGTTAAAAGAAGAGTAAGACCAGGTATGGGAAGATGCCAAGGTGGATTTTGCGGACCTAAAGTTATAGAAATATTAGCAAGAGAACTTAAAATAGATGTGGAAGATGTTTTAAAAGACTACGAAAACTCTAATACTGTATTAGGAAAATCAAAAGAATTAAGGGGTGAGTTAGTTGAAATATAATGTTGTAGTTGTTGGAGGAGGACCTGCAGGTTTAGGTGCAGCAGTTGAAGCTAAAAGAAATGGTGCAAAAGATGTACTTATAATAGAAAGAGACAGAGAATTAGGTGGGATACTTAATCAATGTATACACAATGGATTTGGATTACATGAGTTTAAAGAAGAATTAACAGGACCAGAGTACGCTCATAAGTTCATAGAAATGGTTAAACAAGAAAATATTGAATACATGCTAGATACAATGGTTTTAAACATAAGTGAAGATAAGACTATAGAAGCTTTAGGTGAAGACGGAATAATAAATATAAAAGCAGATGCTATAGTTTTAGCAATGGGATGTAGAGAAAGAACAAGAGGAGCGATAGATATACCTGGATATAGACCAGCAGGAGTTTATAATGCAGGAGCTGCTCAAAGACTTTCTAATATGGAAGGATATATGGTAGGAAAAGAAATTGTTATATATGGGTCTGGTGATATAGGACTTATAATGGCAAGACGTATGACATTAGAAGGAGCTAAAGTAAAGGCAGTAGTTGAAATAAACCCACATTCAAGTGGATTAACTAGAAATATTGTTCAATGTTTAGATGATTTCGATATACCTTTAATGTTAAGTACAGGAATAACACATATAGATGGAAAAGAAAGGGTAAAAGGGGTTACAATTAGTAAATTAGATGAAAACAGAAGGCCTATAAAAGGAACAGAAGAATATATAAGCTGTGATACTCTTCTTTTATCTGTTGGACTTATACCTGAGAATGAATTGAGTGTTGAAGCTGGAGTTGTATTAGATAATAAAACTAGTGGACCTATTGTAAATAATTCTATGTCTACAAATGTAGATGGTGTGTTTGCATGTGGGAATGTTGTCCATGTTCATGACTTAGTTGATTTTGTTACAAAAGAAAGTAAGATAGCTGGAAAGAACGCAGCTTTATATTGCTTAAACAAGTTAAATAAAAATAAAGAAGTAAATACAGTTGCAGACAACGGAATTATATATATAGTTCCTCAAAATATAGATGTTAGTAGCGATGAAGATGTAAACTTATTTATGAGAGTAAGAGAAATTTGTAAAAATAAAAAGTTAGTTGTTAGAAGTAACGATGAAATTATTTTAGAGAAAAAGAGACCTCATATGATACCTTCAGAGATGGAGAATATAAAAATTAGTAAAGATTTATTTAAAGATATTAAAGGAAATATAATTGTAAGTGTAGAGGAGGCATAATTATGAAAAATGTTACTTGTACAGTATGTCCAATGGGATGTTCATTAGTTGTAAGTAAAGTTGATGGAGAGTATAAAGTTGAAGGAAACACATGTAAAAGAGGAGCAAAATATGGAGTAGAGGAAGTTACAAATCCAAGAAGAGTTATAACTACTACAGTTAAACTTAGCGGTTCTTATTTAAACTTACTTCCAGTTAAAACTAATGACTCTGTGCCTAAAGAGTTAATGTTTGATATTATGAAAGTTTTAGATAAAGTATGTGTATGTGCACCTGTTAATGTCGGCGATATTATAGTTAAAGACATATTAGGAACAGGTATTGATATTGTAAGTTCTAAGAGTATGGAAAGTATGAATACAAGTGATAAAAATAGTGATCATGAATTAAGAGATTGTATATAATAAAAAATTAATGGACAATAAAAATAACCTTCTTTAGATATAAATATATTTAAAGGAGGTTACTTTTATTGTTAGAATTATTAAAGTATATAACTTATTTTAGTAATAACTATATAGCTGGTTAAATATACTTAAGTATAAAAAATAAAAATAAAAATTTTAGAGGAATATAGAAGTTTTTATAGAATTATATATAATAGATAGAGTATGTGATAAATTATAATTAAATATTAGAGATTATAGGTTTTTTAAAATTAATAGGGAAAGAGGTTAAAATCCTCTGCAGCCCCCGCTACTGTAAAGCTGATGAAACTTTTAAAACCACTGTGAATTTTACGGGAAGGAAAAGGAGTAAAGAGAAGCTAAGCCAGGAGACCTGCCTATAATTGAAAAATTAAGTTCTTCGGGGTGAAGGAAAATAATTGAAAGTATCATAGTTTAAAACTACTATGTCCGCTTTGTCATGTTATTAAATCCTAATCCAAAGATTGGGATTTTTTTACGCTTAAGTAAAGTATGATTACAAAAAACTATAGGTATTCTATAAAATTTAGTTATATTAAAATACTAGGTTTTGGGCGTAAAAAAAGTTTTTTGAGCAACGGACGAAGTCGTTGGCGACATGAGCAAAGCGAATTTTTATGTATGCCCTTTAAAACTTAGAGTTGATTTAGTCATTTTATCACATGAAACAATAATGTACTAAATAAAAAAAGAGAGGGATTTAAAATGAATTATTTAAAATTATCAGTTATAGCAGGGTTACTACTTGTAATCTTAAATCCTGTGACTTCACATGCAATGCACATCATGGAAGGATTCTTACCTATGCAATGGTCTATATTATGGACTGTCGTATTTATACCATTTTTCATATACGGGTTAAAATCAATAAATAAAATAGTAAAAGCTGATCCTAAAAAGAAAGTACTATTAGCTCTAGCAGGTGCATTTGTATTCGTACTATCAGCTTTAAAAATACCATCTTTAACAGGTAGTTGTTCACATCCTACTGGTGTAGGACTAGGAGCAATATTGTTTGGGCCATCTGTAATGGCAGTAGTTGGAACTATAGCTTTGCTATTTCAAGCTATACTTCTTGCACATGGAGGACTTACAACTTTAGGAGCAAATGCTTTTTCTATGGCGATAGTAGGTCCTATAGTATCATTTTTAATATTTAAATTCTGTAAAAAAAGAAATATTAGCACGGGAAAAAGTGTATTTTTTTCAGCAGCATTAGGAGATTTAGCTACATATACTGTAACTGCAACTCAATTAGCATTAGCATTCCCTGATCCAGCAGGAGGTATATTAGGGTCATTAGTAAAATTTTTAGGTGTATTCTTTATAACTCAAATACCTATAGCAATTGCAGAAGGATTATTAACTACATTAGTATACAATTTAATAACACAAAATGAAGAAGGAGTTGTAGAAGATGAGTACAAATTCGAAAGTCAAAACTAGAAATAAAAATATACTATTATTAATTTTAACAGTAATCTTAATAATAACTCCGTTAATATTAAATTCAACTGCTGAATACGGAGGCGCTGATGGAGAAGCAGAATCTTTAATTAGTGAAATAAATCCTAATTATAAGCCTTGGTTTAATAGCTTATATGAACCACCTAGTGGTGAGATTGAAAGTTTACTTTTCTCTACTCAAGCAGCTATAGGGGCAGGAATAATTGGATATTTTTTAGGATATAAAAAAGGAAAAAAAGATAAATGTTAGAAATTGACAACTGTGCATATTTAAATAATATAAAAGATGTAAATCCATTGATAAAATTAGGAATTACATTTATAGGAGTTATAGCTTCTATGCTTACCCAAAATGCAAATATACATATACTTATAATGCTATTTATGACAGCCTTAATACTATTTATAGCAAGAGTAGATATGAAACTATACATTAAATGTTTAAAAATACCTATAATTTTTTTAATTATAGGTATTGGGTTAAATTTGATTAATATATCATTTGAAAATAAAGATTATATATTCAATGTAAATATATTAGGATTATACATAGGTACTACTGAATTTGCTGTAAAAAGCTCAGTAAACATATTACTTAGAGCTATGAGTTGTATTATATCAATTTATTTCTTAATACTTACGACTCCATTTAATCAATTAATAATAGTTTTAAAAAAACTACATATTCCACATACACTTATAGAATTGATGATTTTAATTTATAGATTTATATTTATATTTATAGAAGAAGCAGAAGAAATATATAAATCACAACAACTAAAATTTGGGTATACGAATTTAAGTACATCATATAATTCAATGTCATTGCTTATAAAAACATTGTTTTTTAGAATGATGAGAAGATATGAAGATATGAGTATATCTTTAGATATAAAGTTGTATGATGGTAAATTTCACGTATAGGAGACTAAAATGTTTAAAGTAGAAAACTTAACATATAAATATGAAAAAAATAATAAAGCATTAGACAATATAAGTTTAGATTTTTCAAATGGGAATATGATTGGAATAATAGGTTCAAATGGTTCAGGAAAGTCAACTTTATTTATGAACTTAATGGGCATATTGAAACCTTCAGCAGGAAAAATTATTTATAATAGTAAAGAGTTAAGTTATAAAAAGAAAGACCTATATAATTTAAGAAGAGATGTAGGTATAGTATTTCAAGATCCAGATAAGCAGATATTTTATTCAAGAGTATATGATGATGTTGCATTTTCTTTAAGAAATATAGGATTAGAAGAAAGTGAAATAAATAAAAAAGTTCATAGAGCATTAGAATTAGTTAATGCTATAGATTTAATAGATAAACCAGTACATTTTTTAAGCTATGGGCAGAAAAAGAGAGTAGCTATAGCATCTGTTATAGCCATGGAAAACAAAGTTGTTTTATTAGATGAGCCAACGGCTGGATTAGACCCAATAAGTACAAAAGCTATTATAAAAATATTAAAAGAATTATGTGAAAAGGGTGTAAAGGTAGTTATATCGAGTCATGATATGGATTTAATATACGACCTTTGCGACTATATATATGTTTTAAATAAAGGTAAGATAGCAATTGAAGGAAATTCTAATGACGTTTTTAAAGATGACTTAAAAATTAAAGAGGCAGGATTAAATAGTCCGTGGCTTGTAAAAATACACAAAAATATGAATTTACCTTTATTTAGAAAAGAAGAGGATTTATACGATTATTTTAATAAAATATGTATAAATTCTGTTAATAATTAGCCCCTAATCTTATTAAGTTAAGATTAATATATATATAATAAATAAATACCTTTAGTCTAAATTTAATCCTTGGATATATATCTGAGGATTTTTTCTTTGTAAGGAAAATTAAAAAAATGGATATGATTAATATGGGCTTTTAATAAATTTGAATAAATATAGATAATAGATTAAAATATACATATAACATATACAATAAGGAGGTAATGATGGATATAGATTCACTAAACCCCGCCCAAAAAGAAGCGGTATTAAAAACAGAAGGGCCAGTGCTTATATTAGCAGGAGCTGGTTCAGGAAAAACGAGAGTTTTAACAACAAGAATAGCTCATCTTATGAAAAATAAAGGAGTACATCCTAGTAATATATTAGCAATAACATTTACAAATAAAGCTGCAAATGAAATGAAGGAAAGAGTTGAAGAAACTATAGATTCGGATGTTAAAGATATGTGGATAACAACTTTCCATTCATGCTGTGTTAGAATGCTTAGAAAAGATATAAATAGAATCGGATATAATAGATCTTTCGTTATATATGATAGCTCAGACCAAGTTACTTTAGTTAAAGATTGTTTAAAGGAATTAAATTTAAGTGATAAATCTTTTGAACCTAAAGTAGTTATAAGTTACATTTCTGGAGCAAAAGATAAATTATTAAGTCCTAAAGAATATAAAGATATGCATAGAAATGATGCGAGAATGAGTAAAATTGCAGATGTATATACTTTATACCAAGACCGTTTAAAAAGAAATAGTGCACTAGACTTTGATGATTTAATAATAAAAACTGTTGAGTTATTAAAAAAGGAAGAAAGTGTACTAGCATACTATATAAATAAATTTAGATATATAATGGTAGATGAGTATCAAGATACAAGTAAAGCTCAATATGAATTTATAAAGTTGTTAGCTAAAGAGCATCAAAACATATGTGTTGTTGGAGATGATGACCAAAGTATATATGGATGGAGAGGTGCAGATATAAGAAATATACTTGAATTTGAAAGAGACTATGATGATGTTCATGTAGTAAAATTAGAGCAAAATTATAGATCAACTCAAGTTATATTAGATGCAGCCAATAAAGTTATATCTAATAATATAGAAAGAAAGAGAAAAAAACTTTGGAGTGAGCAAAAAGAAGGCGAAAAGATTAAGATACAAGTGACATCAGACGAGATAGAAGAAGCAGATTTTGTTGCTGATAATATATGGAGAATTCATAGAAAACAAAACAAACCTTTTAAAGATTTTGCTGTGTTATACAGAGCGAATGCACAAGCTCGTGCTATAGAGGATGCTTTAAATAGAAGTCAAATACCATATAATATATATGGAGGAACTAAATTCTATGAAAGAAAAGAAATAAAAGATTTAGTTGCATACTTAAGAGTTCTTCAAAATGTCCAAGATGATATATCTTTAAAGAGAATAATAAATGTTCCTAAAAGAGGAATTGGACTTAGAACAATAGAAAAAATAGAAGATAGAGCTAGCTTAAAGCAAGAGAGTATATTCTCCGTTCTTTTAGATGTAGATACTAACTCTGATATATCTACAAAAGCTAGAGCAAATATAAATGGATTTGTAGATTTAGTAGGAACTCTTAGAGTAATAAAGGATGCTTATTCAGTAAGTAAACTTATAGAAAAAGTTTTAGATGTTACTGGATATTTAGACGAACTTGAAAAAGATAAAAATGAAGACGCTCAAGACAGAATAGACAACTTAAAAGAGTTTATATCAATTGCTATTGAATTTGAAAATAGCAGTGAAGAAAAAGATTTAGAAACATTTTTAACTAATGTAGCTCTTACTTCAACAGAAAGTGATGATGAAGAAAATGACAGAGTATCACTTATGACAATCCATACATCTAAGGGACTTGAGTTTCCAGTTGTCCATTTAGTTGGTATGGAAGAAGGATTATTCCCTATATCTAGAGCAGTAAGATCTATGAGTGAATCTGATATAGAGGAAGAAAGAAGACTTTGTTATGTTGGAATAACAAGAGCTAAAAAAGAACTTTTCATGACACTTACAAAGAAAAGAACTCTTTATGGAAAAACTAATCCATCTATACAATCTAGATTTATGGAAGAACTTCCAGAGGAGTGTATAGAAAAATTAAATAAAGAAGAACATGAATTAAGCTATTCTAAAGCTAATTACAATATATTAGATAAATATAAGCAAAAATATATGAAATCTATGAACAAGGCCAGTGTAGCAAATAAGGTAAATGCCACTATAAAAGAAAATAAACCAGAACCTACATCTGATGATATAAAATTAGGTTCAAAGGTTTATCATCCTAAATTTGGGGTAGGAACTGTAGTAGCAGCTGTTGGATCTGACTTAACAATAGCTTTTAATAATCAAGGTATAAAGAAGATAAATAAAGAATATACGACACTTGATTTATTATAAAATAAAAGTTTTAAGGGGGATTTGTAATGAATTCAAAAGAATTTGCAAGAAACTTAATAGGGTTTATAGAGAAAAGCCCTACAGCTTTTCACTCAGTAGAGACATCTGAAGAGTTATTAAAATTAAATGGGTTTAAAAAACTTGACTCAAGAGAAGAATGGAAACTAGAGCAAGATGGAAAATACTATACAACTAAAAACTCATCAGCAATAGTTGCATTTACAATAAAGACTAATAATTTAAAAGAAGATGGATTTAGAATAATAGGATCACATTCAGATTCTCCATCTTTTAGAGTTAAGCCAAATCCAGAAATGGAAGCTGAAAAAACTTACTTAAAATTAAATACAGAATGTTATGGAGGTCCTATACTAAATACATGGTTAGATAGACCGTTAGCAATAGCAGGAAGAGTTGTACTTAAAGGAAAAAGTGTATTAAGACCTGAGGAAACTTTAGTAAATATAAATAAACCTATATGTATAATTCCTAATTTAGCAATACACATGAATAGAGAAGTTAATGAAGGGGTAGCTCTTAATAAGCAAAAAGACATGTTACCATTAGTGGGATTATTAAATGATTCTCTAGAAAAAGATAACTTCCTTTTAAAAACTATAGCTAAAGAATTAGGAAGAAAAATAGAAGAAATTATTGATTTTGATTTATTTTTATACGAATATGAAAAAGGAATGTTAATAGGGCCTAATGAAGAGATGATATCTTGTGGAAGATTAGATAATCTTTCAATGGCGCATGCTAGCTTACATGCACTTATAGATGCTAAATCATTAAATGGAGTAAATGTAGTTGCTGTATTTGATAATGAAGAAGTTGGAAGTTCAACTAAGCAAGGTGCTGATTCTAATATGTTATTAAATGTATTAGAAAGAATATCTTTATGCTTAGGTCAAAATAGAGAAGAATTTTTTAGAAGTTTATATTCTTCATTTATAATATCTGCAGACCTTGCACATGCAGTTCATCCTAATGTAGGAGAGAAGCATGACCCAACAAATAGACCTGTTATGGGGAAAGGTCCTGTTATAAAAATAAATGCAAATCAAGCTTATACTAGTGATAGTCAATCTATAGCTGTGTATAAAACTATATGTAAAGAAGCAGGAGTAAACTGCCAAGAATTTGTTAATAGATCTGATGTAAGAGGTGGAAGTACAATTGGACCTATATCATCTACACATATAGATATACCATCTGTTGATGTTGGAAGTCCAATATTAGCGATGCACTCTATAAGAGAATTAGGATGCGTAGAAGATCATATGGATATATACAAAACTTTTAAAAAGTTTTATGAATTATAAGATTTAAATAGATAAATTAAAAAGGGGGGATGTATAAAAGGCTTTTACCTTTATACACCCCCTAAATTTATTATATAAATAAAAACTTAGGTTAGGAGTGAATTAGTATGAAAATAGGATTATGTTTAGCTGGTGGTGGAGCTAAAGGAGCCTTTCAAGCAGGTGTAATATATGGGTTATATGAAAGAGGTTTAGACTTTGATGTAATATCAGGAACTTCAATAGGAGCAATAAATGGTTATTACATATACACAAAAAATGTTAACAAGTTGAAAGAAATGTGGATAAATATTCAGACAATTGGTGAAAACGGTGTCAAAATAGTTGATAATACTGTGGATAACTCTTTAGCAATTGATTTATTAAGCAAACTTGAGGATAACTCTAAAATTAAGAAAAACTTCTATGTAAATTATGTGCAAATTGATAATTCAAGAATGAATGAAGTTGTAGTAGATATATCAAAAGAAAGTTATGACCAAGGCCTAGACAGTATAAAATATAGTTCACTGCTTCCTTTTAGACCTTCAAAAGATTTAAGCCCATCAGAGCAATTTAAAAAAGATTTAATGGATGGAATATATAATGGATATAAATTAGATGGAGGAATGATAAATAATACGTTATTAAAACCATTGATAGATGAAAAAGTTGATAAAATTGTATTAATAACTATGAAAAAAGATTTTGAAGTACCAGATTATGTAAAGCAGTCGTATCAGGAAGAAAATATAATTATAGTAAAACCTAATATAGAATTTAGTAAAAATGCTACTTTAAATTTTGAAGGAGAATTTTGTAAACAAATTTTTAATGAAGGATATGAAATATCTAAATCTTTAAATATTCTAGTCTAATAAATGGGAATTAGGCTCAAAATGTTGAATAAATCTGCGTATGCTAGTATAATAAAAAGGTTCTGAATTTGAAATATAAAAATGGAGTTGATATAAACTATGGCAACTAAAAGAATTGCTGTACTAGGTGGACCTAGATGTGGAAAGACAACATTAATACAACATTTATACGTTGAAATGAAAATAGCAGGCTTAGATGTAGGTTATGCGTTAGAGTACTCAACAGAATATTTAAGAGACAAAGGCATGATAGAAACTATATCTGAACAATATGGTATATACTTAGGTCAAAAGAAAATAGAAGATGATTTATCAGGATTTGAATATGCACTAACTGATTATGCTACATTTGTACCATATGTATATGGAAGATTTATGTTAGGTGATAGAAAAAGAACTAATAAAGAAATTCAAATTTTAAAAGACTTATATTGTCTAGCTATAGAAGATATACAAAACTATGATATGATAGTTTATGTTCCAAGACAATTTGGATATGTTAAAGATGGAGTTAGATGGCAAGATGAAAGTATTGCTATACAAATAGATGAAGCTATATTAAGTTTCTTAAAGTCTGAAAATATAAATTATGTAGAAGTATCAGGATCTACTAAAGATAGAGCAAAACAAATTTTAGATTTATTAGATATTAAATACGAAGAAACTGAATTGTTAGATTCAACTGATGAAAAATAGGCTGCTTAAATAAGTAGCTTATTTTTGTGATTTTTTATTATTATTGGTATATAATATAAAATGAGAATAAAAAAACTCATAAGAAAGGAAGTACATAAAATGGAAAATAAGAACCCTATAGTAACTATAGAAATGGAAAATGGAAAGCAAATAAAAGTTGAGTTATATCCACATATAGCTCCTAATACTGTTAAAAACTTTGTATCTTTAGTAGAATCAGGATACTATGATGGAGTTACATTCCACAGAGTTATACCTGGATTTATGATACAAGGTGGATGCCCTGATGGAAATGGAATGGGTGGACCAGGATACTCAATAAGAGGAGAATTTACTCAAAATGGACACACTAACAACTTAAAGCATGATAGAGGAGTTATATCAATGGCTAGAACAATGGCTCCAAACTCAGCTGGATCACAATTTTTCTTAATGCATGCTAATTCTCCACACTTAGATGGACAATATGCATCATTTGGTAGAATAATTGAAGGTATAGAAGTTGTAGATGAAATAGCTTCTGTAAGAACAGATAGAATGGACAAGCCTCAAACTCCACAAGTAATGAAAAAAGTTACTGTTGAGACATTTGGAAAAGACTATTCAGACGTAGAAAAAATGTAGTAGATAGCTTGTAGGGTTGTATATTGATTTCATTCACACGACAAACTGCGTTTGTAAGTGTTTCGTCAATCAATATACAATCCTACTTCACTTTTATGTATGAGAAGAGTGAAGAATAAATTAAAAAAAGAGATTCTTAAATTTTAAGAATCTCTTTTTTTAATTTATTGATTATTTTATAGTTAAAAAACATAATTAGATAGCTTATTATTTGTATTTTCTATATTTATAGAAAATGAAAAATAAGTGTAGTAGAATTAAAGCGACATAAATTGTAAAAGAATGATTTATAATACATTGTTTTCAATTAAATTCAGATAAAGGGGAACTGATTATGAGCGATTATAAAGATGAAATGAATGCAATTGAAAGAAAAGCTGCGTACTTTAGAGGGGAAAGGGTAGATAGATTACCGTGTAGTTTAATGTTTGAGGAAACTGCAGCGGTTTATGCAGGTATAGATGTAGAAGAATATTATTTTGATTCTGATAAAATGTTAGAAGCTGAAAAATATATAGTAAGGGAACTTGGAGTAGAGAGTGCTGGAATAAATGTTACGCTAAGAGGTATGGGTGAAGCGTTTGGAAGTAAAATGGGATATAATTCAGATAGGGCATCGCATTTAATCGAACCAGCATTAAAGGATTACAAAATGTTACAGCACATGGATATAGTAAATCCATTAAAGGATGGAAGATTGCCAATAATACTGGATTCTTTAGGAAAAATAAAAAAAGAATTAGGAAAAGAAGTAAGTATCGGAAGTGGGGTATCAGGTCCGATTAGTGCAGCTTCAGCTGTTAGAGGTGCTACAAATTTAGTTAGAGATATGATTAAGGATAAAGAAAACTTACATAAATTATTAGATTTAATGACGGAGTGCAATTTAGCTTATGCAAAAGAAGTATATGAACGTTATGGACTAGTTTGTGGAATTGGAGATCCAATATCTTCAGCTGATTTAATAAGTCCGAAACAGTTTAGAGAATTTGCAAAGCCATATCTTGAAAAAACTATAAATGGGATTTATAAAATTACTGGACAGAAGACAACATTACATATTTGTGGAAAAACAAAAGGTATATGGGAAGATATTGCAGATATGAATTTATCTGCATTCAGTGTAGATAACTGTGAAGATATAGAGCTTCTTAAAAATGTAATTGGAGATAAAATGTGTATAATAGGAAATATAGACCCTGTATCAATAGTAAGAAATGGATCTATAGATGATGTATATTCAAGTGTTAAGGAATGTATAGGAAAAGCTAGTGATAGTCCTAATGGGTATATAGTAGCTTCTGGCTGTGATATACCTGCAGGAGCGCCAATTGAAAATATAAAAGCCGTAACAGAAGCTACTAAGAAATATAGTAGGGGAATAAAAATGGGAGAGTGTGCTGATTGGAGAGAATAAGATAATAAATAAGAGAGAGATTTAAATCTCTCTCTTATTTATTATCTTATTCTCTCCAATCAGCACACTCTCCCATTTTTATTCCCCTACTATATTTCTTAGTAGCTTCTGTTACGGCTTTTATATTTTCAATTGGCGCTCCTGCAGGTATATCACAGCCAGAAGCTACTATATACCCATTAGGACTATCACTAGCTTTTCCTATACATTCCTTAACACTTGAATATACATCATCTATAGATCCATTTCTTACTATTGATACAGGGTCTATATTTCCTATTATACACATTTTATCTCCAATTACATTTTTAAGAAGCTCTATATCTTCACAGTTATCTACACTGAATGCAGATAAATTCATATCTGCAATATCTTCCCATATACCTTTTGTTTTTCCACAAATATGTAATGTTGTCTTCTGTCCAGTAATTTTATAAATCCCATTTATAGTTTTTTCAAGATATGGCTTTGCAAATTCTCTAAACTGTTTCGGACTTATTAAATCAGCTGAAGATATTGGATCTCCAATTCCACAAACTAGTCCATAACGTTCATATACTTCTTTTGCATAAGCTAAATTGCACTCCGTCATTAAATCTAATAATTTATGTAAGTTTTCTTTATCCTTAATCATATCTCTAACTAAATTTGTAGCACCTCTAACAGCTGAAGCTGCACTAATCGGACCTGATACCCCACTTCCGATACTTACTTCTTTTCCTAATTCTTTTTTTATTTTTCCTAAAGAATCCAGTATTATTGGCAATCTTCCATCCTTTAATGGATTTACTATATCCATGTGCTGTAACATTTTGTAATCCTTTAATGCTGGTTCGATTAAATGCGATGCCCTATCTGAATTATATCCCATTTTACTTCCAAACGCTTCACCCATACCTCTTAGCGTAACATTTATTCCAGCACTCTCTACTCCAAGTTCCCTTACTATATATTTTTCAGCTTCTAACATTTTATCAGAATCAAAATAATATTCTTCTACATCTATACCTGCATAAACCGCTGCAGTTTCCTCAAACATTAAACTACACGGTAATCTATCTACCCTTTCCCCTCTAAAGTACGCAGCTTTTCTTTCAATTGCATTCATTTCATCTTTATAATCGCTCATAATCAGTTCCCCTTTATCTGAATTTAATTGAAAACAATGTATTATAAATCATTCTTTTACAATTTATGTCGCTTTAATTCTACTACACTTATTTTTCATTTTCTATAAATATAGAAAATACAAATAATAAGCTATCTAATTATGTTTTTTAACTATAAAATAATCAATAAATTAAAAAAAGAGATTCTTAAAATTTAAGAATCTCTTTTTTTAATTTATTCTTCACTCTTCTCATACATAAAAGTGAAGTAGGATTGTATATTGATTGACGAAACACTTACAAACGCAGTTTGTCGTGTGAATGAAATCAATATACAACCCTACAAGCTATCTACTACATTTTTTCTACGTCTGAATAGTCTTTTCCAAATGTCTCAACAGTAACTTTTTTCATTACTTGTGGAGTTTGAGGCTTGTCCATTCTATCTGTTCTTACAGAAGCTATTTCATCTACAACTTCTATACCTTCAATTATTCTACCAAATGATGCATATTGTCCATCTAAGTGTGGAGAATTAGCATGCATTAAGAAAAATTGTGATCCAGCTGAGTTTGGAGCCATTGTTCTAGCCATTGATATAACTCCTCTATCATGCTTTAAGTTGTTAGTGTGTCCATTTTGAGTAAATTCTCCTCTTATTGAGTATCCTGGTCCACCCATTCCATTTCCATCAGGGCATCCACCTTGTATCATAAATCCAGGTATAACTCTGTGGAATGTAACTCCATCATAGTATCCTGATTCTACTAAAGATACAAAGTTTTTAACAGTATTAGGAGCTATATGTGGATATAACTCAACTTTTATTTGCTTTCCATTTTCCATTTCTATAGTTACTATAGGGTTCTTATTTTCCATTTTATGTACTTCCTTTCTTATGAGTTTTTTTATTCTCATTTTATATTATATACCAATAATAATAAAAAATCACAAAAATAAGCTACTTATTTAAGCAGCCTATTTTTCATCAGTTGAATCTAACAATTCAGTTTCTTCGTATTTAATATCTAATAAATCTAAAATTTGTTTTGCTCTATCTTTAGTAGATCCTGATACTTCTACATAATTTATATTTTCAGACTTTAAGAAACTTAATATAGCTTCATCTATTTGTATAGCAATACTTTCATCTTGCCATCTAACTCCATCTTTAACATATCCAAATTGTCTTGGAACATAAACTATCATATCATAGTTTTGTATATCTTCTATAGCTAGACAATATAAGTCTTTTAAAATTTGAATTTCTTTATTAGTTCTTTTTCTATCACCTAACATAAATCTTCCATATACATATGGTACAAATGTAGCATAATCAGTTAGTGCATATTCAAATCCTGATAAATCATCTTCTATTTTCTTTTGACCTAAGTATATACCATATTGTTCAGATATAGTTTCTATCATGCCTTTGTCTCTTAAATATTCTGTTGAGTACTCTAACGCATAACCTACATCTAAGCCTGCTATTTTCATTTCAACGTATAAATGTTGTATTAATGTTGTCTTTCCACATCTAGGTCCACCTAGTACAGCAATTCTTTTAGTTGCCATAGTTTATATCAACTCCATTTTTATATTTCAAATTCAGAACCTTTTTATTATACTAGCATACGCAGATTTATTCAACATTTTGAGCCTAATTCCCATTTATTAGACTAGAATATTTAAAGATTTAGATATTTCATATCCTTCATTAAAAATTTGTTTACAAAATTCTCCTTCAAAATTTAAAGTAGCATTTTTACTAAATTCTATATTAGGTTTTACTATAATTATATTTTCTTCCTGATACGACTGCTTTACATAATCTGGTACTTCAAAATCTTTTTTCATAGTTATTAATACAATTTTATCAACTTTTTCATCTATCAATGGTTTTAATAACGTATTATTTATCATTCCTCCATCTAATTTATATCCATTATATATTCCATCCATTAAATCTTTTTTAAATTGCTCTGATGGGCTTAAATCTTTTGAAGGTCTAAAAGGAAGCAGTGAACTATATTTTATACTGTCTAGGCCTTGGTCATAACTTTCTTTTGATATATCTACTACAACTTCATTCATTCTTGAATTATCAATTTGCACATAATTTACATAGAAGTTTTTCTTAATTTTAGAGTTATCCTCAAGTTTGCTTAATAAATCAATTGCTAAAGAGTTATCCACAGTATTATCAACTATTTTGACACCGTTTTCACCAATTGTCTGAATATTTATCCACATTTCTTTCAACTTGTTAACATTTTTTGTGTATATGTAATAACCATTTATTGCTCCTATTGAAGTTCCTGATATTACATCAAAGTCTAAACCTCTTTCATATAACCCATATATTACACCTGCTTGAAAGGCTCCTTTAGCTCCACCACCAGCTAAACATAATCCTATTTTCATACTAATTCACTCCTAACCTAAGTTTTTATTTATATAATAAATTTAGGGGGTGTATAAAGGTAAAAGCCTTTTATACATCCCCCCTTTTTAATTTATCTATTTAAATCTTATAATTCATAAAACTTTTTAAAAGTTTTGTATATATCCATATGATCTTCTACGCATCCTAATTCTCTTATAGAGTGCATCGCTAATATTGGACTTCCAACATCAACAGATGGTATATCTATATGTGTAGATGATATAGGTCCAATTGTACTTCCACCTCTTACATCAGATCTATTAACAAATTCTTGGCAGTTTACTCCTGCTTCTTTACATATAGTTTTATACACAGCTATAGATTGACTATCACTAGTATAAGCTTGATTTGCATTTATTTTTATAACAGGACCTTTCCCCATAACAGGTCTATTTGTTGGGTCATGCTTCTCTCCTACATTAGGATGAACTGCATGTGCAAGGTCTGCAGATATTATAAATGAAGAATATAAACTTCTAAAAAATTCTTCTCTATTTTGACCTAAGCATAAAGATATTCTTTCTAATACATTTAATAACATATTAGAATCAGCACCTTGCTTAGTTGAACTTCCAACTTCTTCATTATCAAATACAGCAACTACATTTACTCCATTTAATGATTTAGCATCTATAAGTGCATGTAAGCTAGCATGCGCCATTGAAAGATTATCTAATCTTCCACAAGATATCATCTCTTCATTAGGCCCTATTAACATTCCTTTTTCATATTCGTATAAAAATAAATCAAAATCAATAATTTCTTCTATTTTTCTTCCTAATTCTTTAGCTATAGTTTTTAAAAGGAAGTTATCTTTTTCTAGAGAATCATTTAATAATCCCACTAATGGTAACATGTCTTTTTGCTTATTAAGAGCTACCCCTTCATTAACTTCTCTATTCATGTGTATTGCTAAATTAGGAATTATACATATAGGTTTATTTATATTTACTAAAGTTTCCTCAGGTCTTAATACACTTTTTCCTTTAAGTACAACTCTTCCTGCTATTGCTAACGGTCTATCTAACCATGTATTTAGTATAGGACCTCCATAACATTCTGTATTTAATTTTAAGTAAGTTTTTTCAGCTTCCATTTCTGGATTTGGCTTAACTCTAAAAGATGGAGAATCTGAATGTGATCCTATTATTCTAAATCCATCTTCTTTTAAATTATTAGTCTTTATTGTAAATGCAACTATTGCTGATGAGTTTTTAGTTGTATAGTATTTTCCATCTTGCTCTAGTTTCCATTCTTCTCTTGAGTCAAGTTTTTTAAACCCATTTAATTTTAATAACTCTTCAGATGTCTCTACTGAGTGAAAAGCTGTAGGGCTTTTCTCTATAAACCCTATTAAGTTTCTTGCAAATTCTTTTGAATTCATTACAAATCCCCCTTAAAACTTTTATTTTATAATAAATCAAGTGTCGTATATTCTTTATTTATCTTCTTTATACCTTGATTATTAAAAGCTATTGTTAAGTCAGATCCAACAGCTGCTACTACAGTTCCTACCCCAAATTTAGGATGATAAACCTTTGAACCTAATTTTATATCATCAGATGTAGGTTCTGGTTTATTTTCTTTTATAGTGGCATTTACCTTATTTGCTACACTGGCCTTGTTCATAGATTTCATATATTTTTGCTTATATTTATCTAATATATTGTAATTAGCTTTAGAATAGCTTAATTCATGTTCTTCTTTATTTAATTTTTCTATACACTCCTCTGGAAGTTCTTCCATAAATCTAGATTGTATAGATGGATTAGTTTTTCCATAAAGAGTTCTTTTCTTTGTAAGTGTCATGAAAAGTTCTTTTTTAGCTCTTGTTATTCCAACATAACAAAGTCTTCTTTCTTCCTCTATATCAGATTCACTCATAGATCTTACTGCTCTAGATATAGGGAATAATCCTTCTTCCATACCAACTAAATGGACAACTGGAAACTCAAGTCCCTTAGATGTATGGATTGTCATAAGTGATACTCTGTCATTTTCTTCATCATCACTTTCTGTTGAAGTAAGAGCTACATTAGTTAAAAATGTTTCTAAATCTTTTTCTTCACTGCTATTTTCAAATTCAATAGCAATTGATATAAACTCTTTTAAGTTGTCTATTCTGTCTTGAGCGTCTTCATTTTTATCTTTTTCAAGTTCGTCTAAATATCCAGTAACATCTAAAACTTTTTCTATAAGTTTACTTACTGAATAAGCATCCTTTATTACTCTAAGAGTTCCTACTAAATCTACAAATCCATTTATATTTGCTCTAGCTTTTGTAGATATATCAGAGTTAGTATCTACATCTAAAAGAACGGAGAATATACTCTCTTGCTTTAAGCTAGCTCTATCTTCTATTTTTTCTATTGTTCTAAGTCCAATTCCTCTTTTAGGAACATTTATTATTCTCTTTAAAGATATATCATCTTGGACATTTTGAAGAACTCTTAAGTATGCAACTAAATCTTTTATTTCTTTTCTTTCATAGAATTTAGTTCCTCCATATATATTATATGGTATTTGACTTCTATTTAAAGCATCCTCTATAGCACGAGCTTGTGCATTCGCTCTGTATAACACAGCAAAATCTTTAAAAGGTTTGTTTTGTTTTCTATGAATTCTCCATATATTATCAGCAACAAAATCTGCTTCTTCTATCTCGTCTGATGTCACTTGTATCTTAATCTTTTCGCCTTCTTTTTGCTCACTCCAAAGTTTTTTTCTCTTTCTTTCTATATTATTAGATATAACTTTATTGGCTGCATCTAATATAACTTGAGTTGATCTATAATTTTGCTCTAATTTTACTACATGAACATCATCATAGTCTCTTTCAAATTCAAGTATATTTCTTATATCTGCACCTCTCCATCCATATATACTTTGGTCATCATCTCCAACAACACATATGTTTTGATGCTCTTTAGCTAACAACTTTATAAATTCATATTGAGCTTTACTTGTATCTTGATACTCATCTACCATTATATATCTAAATTTATTTATATAGTATGCTAGTACACTTTCTTCCTTTTTTAATAACTCAACAGTTTTTATTATTAAATCATCAAAGTCTAGTGCACTATTTCTTTTTAAACGGTCTTGGTATAAAGTATATACATCTGCAATTTTACTCATTCTCGCATCATTTCTATGCATATCTTTATATTCTTTAGGACTTAATAATTTATCTTTTGCTCCAGAAATGTAACTTATAACTACTTTAGGTTCAAAAGATTTATCACTTAAATTTAATTCCTTTAAACAATCTTTAACTAAAGTAACTTGGTCTGAGCTATCATATATAACGAAAGATCTATTATATCCGATTCTATTTATATCTTTTCTAAGCATTCTAACACAGCATGAATGGAAAGTTGTTATCCACATATCTTTAACATCCGAATCTATAGTTTCTTCAACTCTTTCCTTCATTTCATTTGCAGCTTTATTTGTAAATGTTATTGCTAATATATTACTAGGATGTACTCCTTTATTTTTCATAAGATGAGCTATTCTTGTTGTTAAAACTCTCGTTTTTCCTGAACCAGCTCCTGCTAATATAAGCACTGGCCCTTCTGTTTTTAATACCGCTTCTTTTTGGGCGGGGTTTAGTGAATCTATATCCATCATTACCTCCTTATTGTATATGTTATATGTATATTTTAATCTATTATCTATATTTATTCAAATTTATTAAAAGCCCATATTAATCATATCCATTTTTTTAATTTTCCTTACAAAGAAAAAATCCTCAGATATATATCCAAGGATTAAATTTAGACTAAAGGTATTTATTTATTATATATATATTAATCTTAACTTAATAAGATTAGGGGCTAATTATTAACAGAATTTATACATATTTTATTAAAATAATCGTATAAATCCTCTTCTTTTCTAAATAAAGGTAAATTCATATTTTTGTGTATTTTTACAAGCCACGGACTATTTAATCCTGCCTCTTTAATTTTTAAGTCATCTTTAAAAACGTCATTAGAATTTCCTTCAATTGCTATCTTACCTTTATTTAAAACATATATATAGTCGCAAAGGTCGTATATTAAATCCATATCATGACTCGATATAACTACCTTTACACCCTTTTCACATAATTCTTTTAATATTTTTATAATAGCTTTTGTACTTATTGGGTCTAATCCAGCCGTTGGCTCATCTAATAAAACAACTTTGTTTTCCATGGCTATAACAGATGCTATAGCTACTCTCTTTTTCTGCCCATAGCTTAAAAAATGTACTGGTTTATCTATTAAATCTATAGCATTAACTAATTCTAATGCTCTATGAACTTTTTTATTTATTTCACTTTCTTCTAATCCTATATTTCTTAAAGAAAATGCAACATCATCATATACTCTTGAATAAAATATCTGCTTATCTGGATCTTGAAATACTATACCTACATCTCTTCTTAAATTATATAGGTCTTTCTTTTTATAACTTAACTCTTTACTATTATAAATAATTTTTCCTGCTGAAGGTTTCAATATGCCCATTAAGTTCATAAATAAAGTTGACTTTCCTGAACCATTTGAACCTATTATTCCAATCATATTCCCATTTGAAAAATCTAAACTTATATTGTCTAATGCTTTATTATTTTTTTCATATTTATATGTTAAGTTTTCTACTTTAAACATTTTAGTCTCCTATACGTGAAATTTACCATCATACAACTTTATATCTAAAGATATACTCATATCTTCATATCTTCTCATCATTCTAAAAAACAATGTTTTTATAAGCAATGACATTGAATTATATGATGTACTTAAATTCGTATACCCAAATTTTAGTTGTTGTGATTTATATATTTCTTCTGCTTCTTCTATAAATATAAATATAAATCTATAAATTAAAATCATCAATTCTATAAGTGTATGTGGAATATGTAGTTTTTTTAAAACTATTATTAATTGATTAAATGGAGTCGTAAGTATTAAGAAATAAATTGATATAATACAACTCATAGCTCTAAGTAATATGTTTACTGAGCTTTTTACAGCAAATTCAGTAGTACCTATGTATAATCCTAATATATTTACATTGAATATATAATCTTTATTTTCAAATGATATATTAATCAAATTTAACCCAATACCTATAATTAAAAAAATTATAGGTATTTTTAAACATTTAATGTATAGTTTCATATCTACTCTTGCTATAAATAGTATTAAGGCTGTCATAAATAGCATTATAAGTATATGTATATTTGCATTTTGGGTAAGCATAGAAGCTATAACTCCTATAAATGTAATTCCTAATTTTATCAATGGATTTACATCTTTTATATTATTTAAATATGCACAGTTGTCAATTTCTAACATTTATCTTTTTTTCCTTTTTTATATCCTAAAAAATATCCAATTATTCCTGCCCCTATAGCTGCTTGAGTAGAGAAAAGTAAACTTTCAATCTCACCACTAGGTGGTTCATATAAGCTATTAAACCAAGGCTTATAATTAGGATTTATTTCACTAATTAAAGATTCTGCTTCTCCATCAGCGCCTCCGTATTCAGCAGTTGAATTTAATATTAACGGAGTTATTATTAAGATTACTGTTAAAATTAATAATAGTATATTTTTATTTCTAGTTTTGACTTTCGAATTTGTACTCATCTTCTACAACTCCTTCTTCATTTTGTGTTATTAAATTGTATACTAATGTAGTTAATAATCCTTCTGCAATTGCTATAGGTATTTGAGTTATAAAGAATACACCTAAAAATTTTACTAATGACCCTAATATACCTCCTGCTGGATCAGGGAATGCTAATGCTAATTGAGTTGCAGTTACAGTATATGTAGCTAAATCTCCTAATGCTGCTGAAAAAAATACACTTTTTCCCGTGCTAATATTTCTTTTTTTACAGAATTTAAATATTAAAAATGATACTATAGGACCTACTATCGCCATAGAAAAAGCATTTGCTCCTAAAGTTGTAAGTCCTCCATGTGCAAGAAGTATAGCTTGAAATAGCAAAGCTATAGTTCCAACTACTGCCATTACAGATGGCCCAAACAATATTGCTCCTAGTCCTACACCAGTAGGATGTGAACAACTACCTGTTAAAGATGGTATTTTTAAAGCTGATAGTACGAATACAAATGCACCTGCTAGAGCTAATAGTACTTTCTTTTTAGGATCAGCTTTTACTATTTTATTTATTGATTTTAACCCGTATATGAAAAATGGTATAAATACGACAGTCCATAATATAGACCATTGCATAGGTAAGAATCCTTCCATGATGTGCATTGCATGTGAAGTCACAGGATTTAAGATTACAAGTAGTAACCCTGCTATAACTGATAATTTTAAATAATTCATTTTAAATCCCTCTCTTTTTTTATTTAGTACATTATTGTTTCATGTGATAAAATGACTAAATCAACTCTAAGTTTTAAAGGGCATACATAAAAATTCGCTTTGCTCATGTCGCCAACGACTTCGTCCGTTGCTCAAAAAACTTTTTTTACGCCCAAAACCTAGTATTTTAATATAACTAAATTTTATAGAATACCTATAGTTTTTTGTAATCATACTTTACTTAAGCGTAAAAAAATCCCAATCTTTGGATTAGGATTTAATAACATGACAAAGCGGACATAGTAGTTTTAAACTATGATACTTTCAATTATTTTCCTTCACCCCGAAGAACTTAATTTTTCAATTATAGGCAGGTCTCCTGGCTTAGCTTCTCTTTACTCCTTTTCCTTCCCGTAAAATTCACAGTGGTTTTAAAAGTTTCATCAGCTTTACAGTAGCGGGGGCTGCAGAGGATTTTAACCTCTTTCCCTATTAATTTTAAAAAACCTATAATCTCTAATATTTAATTATAATTTATCACATACTCTATCTATTATATATAATTCTATAAAAACTTCTATATTCCTCTAAAATTTTTATTTTTATTTTTTATACTTAAGTATATTTAACCAGCTATATAGTTATTACTAAAATAAGTTATATACTTTAATAATTCTAACAATAAAAGTAACCTCCTTTAAATATATTTATATCTAAAGAAGGTTATTTTTATTGTCCATTAATTTTTTATTATATACAATCTCTTAATTCATGATCACTATTTTTATCACTTGTATTCATACTTTCCATACTCTTAGAACTTACAATATCAATACCTGTTCCTAATATGTCTTTAACTATAATATCGCCGACATTAACAGGTGCACATACACATACTTTATCTAAAACTTTCATAATATCAAACATTAACTCTTTAGGCACAGAGTCATTAGTTTTAACTGGAAGTAAGTTTAAATAAGAACCGCTAAGTTTAACTGTAGTAGTTATAACTCTTCTTGGATTTGTAACTTCCTCTACTCCATATTTTGCTCCTCTTTTACATGTGTTTCCTTCAACTTTATACTCTCCATCAACTTTACTTACAACTAATGAACATCCCATTGGACATACTGTACAAGTAACATTTTTCATAATTATGCCTCCTCTACACTTACAATTATATTTCCTTTAATATCTTTAAATAAATCTTTACTAATTTTTATATTCTCCATCTCTGAAGGTATCATATGAGGTCTCTTTTTCTCTAAAATAATTTCATCGTTACTTCTAACAACTAACTTTTTATTTTTACAAATTTCTCTTACTCTCATAAATAAGTTTACATCTTCATCGCTACTAACATCTATATTTTGAGGAACTATATATATAATTCCGTTGTCTGCAACTGTATTTACTTCTTTATTTTTATTTAACTTGTTTAAGCAATATAAAGCTGCGTTCTTTCCAGCTATCTTACTTTCTTTTGTAACAAAATCAACTAAGTCATGAACATGGACAACATTCCCACATGCAAACACACCATCTACATTTGTAGACATAGAATTATTTACAATAGGTCCACTAGTTTTATTATCTAATACAACTCCAGCTTCAACACTCAATTCATTCTCAGGTATAAGTCCAACAGATAAAAGAAGAGTATCACAGCTTATATATTCTTCTGTTCCTTTTATAGGCCTTCTGTTTTCATCTAATTTACTAATTGTAACCCCTTTTACCCTTTCTTTTCCATCTATATGTGTTATTCCTGTACTTAACATTAAAGGTATATCGAAATCATCTAAACATTGAACAATATTTCTAGTTAATCCACTTGAATGTGGGTTTATTTCAACTACTGCCTTTACTTTAGCTCCTTCTAATGTCATACGTCTTGCCATTATAAGTCCTATATCACCAGACCCATATATAACAATTTCTTTTCCTACCATATATCCTTCCATATTAGAAAGTCTTTGAGCAGCTCCTGCATTATAAACTCCTGCTGGTCTATATCCAGGTATATCTATCGCTCCTCTTGTTCTTTCTCTACATCCCATTGCTAAAACTATAGCATCTGCTTTTATATTTATTATTCCGTCTTCACCTAAAGCTTCTATAGTCTTATCTTCACTTATGTTTAAAACCATTGTATCTAGCATGTATTCAATATTTTCTTGTTTAACCATTTCTATGAACTTATGAGCGTACTCTGGTCCTGTTAATTCTTCTTTAAACTCATGTAATCCAAATCCATTGTGTATACATTGATTAAGTATCCCACCTAATTCTCTGTCTCTTTCTATTATAAGTACATCTTTTGCACCATTTCTTTTAGCTTCAACTGCTGCACCTAAACCTGCAGGTCCTCCTCCAACAACTACAACATTATATTTCAACTAACTCACCCCTTAATTCTTTTGATTTTCCTAATACAGTATTAGAGTTTTCGTAGTCTTTTAAAACATCTTCCACATCTATTTTAAGTTCTCTTGCTAATATTTCTATAACTTTAGGTCCGCAAAATCCACCTTGGCATCTTCCCATACCTGGTCTTACTCTTCTTTTAACTCCATCTAATGTTCTAGCTCCACATAGTGAATTTATTGCATCTATAATTTCGCCCTCTGTTATACTTTCGCATCTACAAACTATTTTTTTATATCTTGGATCTTTCTTCATGATTTCTTCTTTTTCTTCTTGAGTCATTTTTATGAAAGGTTTATTCTTATGTCTCTTAGACTCAAACTTTTTATTTTCACTTAACATTAATCCTTCTTCTTTAAGAATTTCTACAACATATTTTGCAACTGCTGGTGCTGATGCAAGACCTGGTGATTCTATTCCTCCAACATTTATAAAGTTTTTACATTTCTTTGATGCAAATATCATAAAGTCTCCTGTATTTGGAGTTGCTCTAAGTCCTGCAAAACTAGTGATTGTTTTTCTGAAATCAATATTTTCTATAGTCTTTTTAGAGCTATTTACGATTTCACTAATTCCTTCTTTTGATGTAGATACATCTTCTTTTTCATCTACAGCAGTAGCATTTGGCCCTACTAATAAATTTCCATGTACCGTTTGTGTAACCAATACACCTTTTCCTTTTTCAGTTGGACATTGGAATAAAACATGATTAGCAATTTTACCTTCACTTTTATCTAATATTTTATATTCTCCTTTTCTAGGTATTATAAAATATTCATCTCCACCTATCATGTTGTTTATCTTATCAGCAAAAACTCCAGCTGCATTTACAACATATTTAGCTTTTATATCATTTTTATTTTTTATTTTTATATTGAAACAATCTTCTTCTTTAACTATGTCTGAAACTTCAGATTCTAGTTTTAAATCTACCCCATTAAACATAGCATTTTCCATAAGTGCTATATTTAAATTAAATGGACAAACAATTCCTGCACTCTCACAAAGTAATGCTCCAACTACATTGTCATTAACATTTGGTTCTAGTTCTAATACTTCTTCTTTATTTAATACTTTTAATCCAGTCGCTTTATTTTCTAATCCTCTTTCGTATAAACCTCTAACGTGTTTCATTTCTTCTTCATCAAATGCTAAAACTAACGATCCTATTTGTTTAAAGTCTACGTTTAAATCTTTACATAGATCTTTATATAATTTATTACCTTCTATATTTAACTTAGCTTTTAAGCTTCCAACCTTTGCATCATATCCACCATGCACTATAGCACTATTTGACTTAGTAGTTCCTTGGCAAACTTCTATTCCTTTTTCTATAACTACTGTTTTTAAATTATACTTTGATAATTCTCTAGCTATGGCACTTCCACTTATCCCTGCTCCTATTATTGCTATATCATACATAATTTTGCCTCCTTGAAAAAAAAATAGAGAGCCCCCCTATACAATGTATAGAAGGCTCTCTTATCTCTTCGCCATAATATTTCATTTTTTAAAATCGTTTTCCTTTTATAATTCTATATTATCATAGATTATTTTAACTGTCACTACCCTAAATTATTTTGATTATATATTTGCTTCACAAACTATATCCTCTTTATACTTATATGATTTAGGGAATCTATCCGCTATGTCTGTAAATATACCTGTAACTCCCCAATTAAATAATTGGTTAGCTCTGGCTAAATCATTTACAGTCCAAACATTAATTTTATATCCATAACTTCTAAATTTTTCTACCATTTCTTTAGTTAATCCTTCATTTTGTGGGTGTATATACTCAGCTCTACACATTTCCATTATAGAAGACCAATCATCATACAAATTATGTGTTTCAAATAAACATCCTACCGGAATATTAGGTCTTAAATCTTTAAATTTAGATAACATTAATGGGTTAAAACTCGAAACGATAACTCTTATATCATCATCTAATTTATTTAAAGCTTCTACAAATCTCTGTATAAGTTCTTGTGTTAATTCTTTACCTCCACAACATGATTTCAATTCAAAATTGACGTTTAATTTATATTTATTTATCAATTCAATTAACTCATCTAAAGTAGGTATTCTTTCTCCAATATAGTCATCACCAAACCAACTTCCTGCATCTATATGCCTTAAATCATCTTTGCAAATGTTATATAACGACCCCGTTTTATTGCTACATCTGTCTAATGTATCATCATGATTTATCACTAGGGTTTTATCTTTTAAAATATCAATGTCGCATTCAAACCATTTTATTCCTTTATCTTTACATAATGAAAATGCTGATAAAGTATTTTCTGGTGCTAATGTAGACATTCCTCTATGAGCAAATAGTATTTTTTCCATCTTATCTCCTTTATTGCTTAATGCCAATATCTAAAAATTTTTAAGTTTTTACTATTTACTTTAATTATATAACTTTTACCTGTACTTTATAATTAATTTTTTACACTAGCCAACTCTTTTTCAAATTCTTCATCTTCTTTTGCCCATAAAAGAGATCTGTTTACTGCTTTTTTCCATCCTTTATATAATAAACTTCTTTTTTCTTCACTCATGTTTGGTTCAAATTCTTTTTCTAATGCTACAGACTTTTTAATATCCTCTTTATTTTCATAGAATCCTACTGCTAATCCAGCAAGATATGCTGCTCCTAACGCCGTAGTTTCAAGTACTTTAGGTCTGTTTATGCTTACATTTAATATATCTGATTGGAACTGCATTAAGAAATTGTTAGCACTAGCTCCACCATCAACTTTAAGGTTTTTAAGCTCTAAACCTGAGTCTTCTTGCATAGCATTTAATACATCTTTTACTTGATATGCTATTGATTCAAGTGTAGCACGAACTAAGTGAGCTCTGTTAGCTCCACGAGTAAGCCCCATAACAGATCCTCTTGCATACATATCCCAATATGGTGCTCCAAGTCCTGCAAAAGCTGGAACTACATATACCCCATTAGTATCTTTTACACTTTCAGCATAGAACTCACTTTGCTTAGCATCATATAATATTCTTAATTCATCTCTTAACCATTGTATAGATGCTCCACCTATAAATATACTTCCTTCTAGCGCATATTCTACTTTACCATCAACACCCCAAGCTATAGTCGTAAGTAATCCATTTTTTGATTCAACCATCTTCTCTCCAGTGTTCATAAGCATAAAACAACCTGTTCCATAAGTGTTTTTAGCGCATCCTTCTTCAAAACAAGTCTGACCAAATAATGCTGCTTGTTGATCTCCTGCACATCCAGCTATAGGAATTTCCGCTCCACCTAACATATACTCATCAGTGTGTCCATATACATAACTAGATGGTTTAACATCTGGTAACATACTTTTTGGTATATCTAGTATTTCTAATATTTCATCATCCCATTTTAACTCTTTTATATTATATAACATTGTTCTTGCTGCATTTGAGTAATCTGTAACATGTACCTTACCTCTAGTTAAGTTCCATATTAACCATGTATCTACTGTTCCGAATAATAATTCTCCATTTTCAGCTTTCTCTCTAGCACCCTCAACATTATCAAGTATCCATTTTATCTTAGTTGCTGAAAAATATGCATCAAGAATCAATCCTGTTTTATCTTTTATTTTATCTTTATATCCTTTAGCTTCTAATTCATCACATATCTGAGATGTTCTTCTACATTGCCATACAATTGCATTATATACCGGCTTACCTGTATTCTTATCCCAAACTATAGTAGTTTCTCTTTGATTTGTTATACCAATACCACAAACTTGTTCTGGTTTAATGCCATTAGTTTCTAACACTTCTCTCATTACACCACTTTGACTTCCCCATATTTCCATAGGATTATGTTCTACCCATCCTGGCTTTGGATAAAATTGAGTAAATTCTTTTTGTGATGTAGCTACTAAATTTCCTTCTTTATCAAATAATATAGCTCTTGAACTTGTAGTTCCTTGATCTAATGCCATCATATATTTTTTCATATCGCTTTGCCTCCAATGATTATTTATTTTAAATCCTTGATGTATTTTAATTCATGTACTTTTTAACGCCTTTATCGAATACAAATCCTGCAAGGATGGCTCCTATTATAGGTCCCACTATAGGTACCCAAAAATACATGTCAGGTCCTAGTGCTCCGCTTCCCCAACCTGCTAAAACAGCAAACATCTTAGGCCCAAAATCTCTTGCTGGATTCATTGCAAAGCCTGTTAATACTCCAAAACTAGCTCCTATTATAGCTATTGTTATTCCTATAAAAACTGGTGCTAAATTTGACATAGGTTTGTTTGAATTTTTTTCTTCGCCTACTGCTAATATCACTATGACTAACAACATAGTTATGAAAGTTTCTACAAGTAATGCATCAAATGAATTTAATGCAGCATTTGGATAAGTAGAAAATATACCTGCTGTAGTAAGTCCGTTTGACCCAGCCCTTACTATATTATTTGCATTCTCAAATGATAAGAATAGCTTATTAAATAACAAGTAAACTGTTGCTGCTCCTGCAAAACATCCTAGTATTTGAGCTATAATATATGGCAATACTTTTTTCTTTGGAAAATCTCTGTGTACCATTAATGCAATTGTTACAGCTGGATTTATATGAGTACCTGATACTGCTCCAGTTACATATATTGCAATTGTTACAGCTAACCCCCATATTATTCCTATTTCCCATTGAGAAACATCTGCTCCACTTAATACCATAGATGCTACAGCTCCACACCCTATAAAAATCAATATCCATGATCCAATAAATTCAGATATGCACTCTCCTAATAAAGTCTTTTTCAACTCAATACCTCCCTTGATATTTTATGTAATTAGTCAAATAAGGCAAAAAAACAGAGAGCTCCTATCATTTTTATAGGGGGCTCTCTCATCTCCAGCCAGTTATTAATTTAATTAAATGCTATCACGAAAACATTTTCCAGTCAATAAAATACTTTGTTAGATATTTAATAAACTAAACTGCTATATCAATTGAAAAAGCTACTTTTTCTGAATTACCACATATCAATATCCGTAGTAGATATAGCCATAGCTCCAGCTGATAATCCACCAATTATTTCTTCTTTTCTATCTATTAATCCTCCACATATAATAGGTACATTGGGATAAGTTTTGTTCATTTTTTTTATTACCTTTTGAATTACACCTGGCATAATTTCTATAGCATCTGGTTTTACTCTCTTTAAACTTTCAATTGCATTCTCAAGAGACATAGAATCTATAAAGAAAAATCTTTGAACAACTTTTAAGTCTAATTCTATAGCTCTTTTAACTATATTAGTTTTAGTTGTTATTATCCCATCCAAATTGAATTCTTTTTTCATATAATCTACAGCTATAGGACTAGATGAAAGCCCTGTTATCATATCAATATGAACAAATACTTTTTTATTATGTTCATGTAAAATTTGTATTTTTTCTTTTAAAGTAAGAATATCTTCATTTAGTAAAAAAACAATATCTCCGTCTGAATTTGCAGCATCTTCTAAATGCGCATCACCCTTTATAGCACAAATTATTGGGTTTAATTCTAATAATTCTTTCATATATGCCTCCTCGCTTTTGCTTCAATCTATTATTTATTTAAATTTAAAACAATAAATTATGTCTAGCAAAACCTTTGCCTTTTATAAAATTTATTATATCACTTTTTTTAAAATAAGATATTATTGTTTTTTAATTTTAAATTTTATTATAAAACATTCCTTTATAAAATATTTTATAAAGTATGTGTTTTTTGTTAGTATTTTATCATTCAGTGTAAAACTTCCAAAATTTTTTTATAAATAGTACATACTATATATTCATTTTTTATATAAATTTTATTTTAAATCACAAAATAAGCCCTCATATTAGTATTTTAATTTACTAATATGAGGGCTTATTTATATATCTAATTATTATTTTCCGAAATGTCTATTTAATAATCCTAAGAATGCTTTTCCATGTCTAGCTTCATCTTTAC
>NZ_JAWDJM010000196.1:0-21444 GCF_032465715.1 Paraclostridium sp. MRS3W1
ATTTATAATGACTTAATGAATTTATAGTTAAATAATAAAATTGAAAATATTGTTTTGATTTTATTAGGGTTTACAAATTTATTAACATAATACCATCAAACTAAAAATATATTTATTAAATTAGGAAGGACAAATACAAATGTAAAATATCATAAAGTTTACACAGATTAAAAAAATTAAATTATAAATCTAATATATAAGTTTTGTATAAAAAAGATGACACTTTATATTGAAATTATATGTAATTAAAAATAAGAAAGTAAAATTTATAATAAGATAGAATAATAAGCAATTTTAAGAAGTAATTGCATATTTAAAAATATAATAATATAGTAATTAACGACAAATAATAATATAAAAATGAAAGGGGAGAAAATATGCAAAATAAATATTTAAGCAATAATTCAATAGATATAAGTGATGGGAAATTCGTATATGATGCAGATGCATATGCATCTCCAATGTATCTTTTTTTTAAAAGATTAATTGATATAACAGGGTCTTTGATAGGACTTATAATATTATCACCTATATTTATAGTTGTAAGTATAGCAATTAAGGTAGAAGACCCTAAAGGAAGTATTTTCTTTGGCCAAGAAAGAAATGGGAAATATCCTAAAACCTTTAAAATGTATAAATTTAGATCTATGGTTCACAATGCAGAAGAGTTACTAGAACAATTGAAAGCGCAAAATGAAATGAATGGACCAGCGTTTAAAATGAAAAATGATCCTAGAATAACTAAGGTAGGTAAATTTATAAGAAAAACTAGTATAGATGAACTACCACAATTAATAAATATATTAAAAGGAGATATGAGTTTTGTGGGTCCTAGACCTCCTATTCCAAGAGAAGTTGCAGAGTACGATGAATACCAATTACAAAGGTTATCGGTTAAGCCGGGATTAACTTGTTATTGGCAAGTAAGTGGAAGAAATAATATAGATTTTGAAGAATGGATAGAACTAGATTTGAAATATATAAAAGAAAGAAATATATTTATAGATATTAAACTTATAATGATGACTATACCAGCATTATTAGGAGATAAAAATGCATCATAATAAAATGTATTTTAGACAAAAGCTTAAAATAAAAAATATTAAGCTTTTGTCAATTTTGTTTAAAAAGGAGATAGCTTAAAATATGAGCATTATGTATATAGGATGGGTAATTATACCTCTTATGATTTTTTTAAGTATAAAATTGGATATATCTAATTTTGTATTATTAACTTTATTTACCTCTTTTTTCACATCAACAGCAGTTGCATATGTTGAATATTTAGATTTATATATAGGATTACAACAGTTTATGGCAGGACTTCTTATATGTAAATTTATTTATGAATTAATTATAATTAAAAATATAAAATATAAAAATGTAAATGTATTTTTAACATTGTTCATTTTATATGCGAGTATATCGATATTTATACCTTTATTTTTTGATAAAACAGATAGTTATGTAATAGGTGTTAGCTCTCATATGGACTTTTCTCCTGTAAGATTTTCTTTAAGTAATATAACTCAGTTAATATACTTATTATTAGGATTTATAGTTTACTTCACATCATATACTTCTATTGATCGCGAATATAGTAGATATGAAAATTTTATGAATAAGTTTAATGATGTAATTTTATATAGTGGAATATCTTTAGGAGTTTTAGGTATTATCCAGATGTTCTTAAATTATAAAATATTTGATTTATTATTTAGACACTATAACTACAATATTCAGCAAGTTGATTTTTTAAACTTAGTTGTCAACAGACCATCGGGGCCAACAGGTGAGCCTTCTTTTTATGCATTAGCATTAGTACCAATTTTATGCTATGTTATTTATAACTTTAAAAATTACATTAAAAAAGTTAATATATATATATATATAATTTATATATTTACGATGGTAATACCTTTAGTAGTATCTAAGAGCAGTAGTTTTTTAATCGGTATGTTTTTGTTTATAGGTATTTTAATAATATTGGCTATAAACAAATTTATTAAAAATTATAAAAATGTAAAGGCAAGTTTCTTGAACTCAGAAAGAAGAGGTTTAATTTTATTAGGGATAACTATATTTTTTGTTATATCTATTGCTATTGTTATATACCTTATTAATACGGATATATTCAGAGACTTTTTATTTAAAATTAAAGGTGGAGGGGTATCAGGGAGTGAAAGAACTATAGCATTAATGCAGCATTTACAGGTGTTTAAAGATAATTTTTTATTTGGTGTTGGGTTTGGAAGCCTAAGGTCAAAAGATTTAATGTCTACATGGTTAGCAGCTATGGGTATAGTAGGAAATACTTTATTTGCTATATTCTTGATTAAACAATTATATCAGTTATTTAAGATAAATAAATCTGAAACTATATCTTTAGCTATATTAATAACAATTAGTTGGGGGATATTATTTATTTCAGTTCCAGAGCCATACTACCTATATCTATGGATATACTTTGCAATAGCAGACTATGTAATATTAAATAGTGATGAAAAAATATATGTAAACAAAAAATTGAAATAAGGTGACAAATATGAATTCAGTTATAATAAATGGATTACAATATGCTAAAAATGGAGCAGGAATATCTAGGTACACACATAAGTTAGCACAATATATGGATAGAAGTGTTGATATACTTATTCATAGAAGTGTGGAATCTAGTTTTAGACAAGATAATATTAAAGTTTTAGATAGAGAAATAAATGGAAGTAAAGATAGAATTTTAGAAGAACAGTTAAATAGTATAAAAATATTTAAAAAATATGAGTTAGTACATTTTCCAGATTATGCAACTCCTATACTGTATAGAGGCAAAAAAGTAGCTACGATACATGACATGGCTATGCATACTATGGAAGATAAATATACAAAGAGTCAAGTTTTTATAAAAAAATTTTTCATGAAAAATACAATAAATAAAGCTGATAAGTTGATATGTATTTCTAATTTTACAGCAAAAGAATTGAAAAAATATTACCCATATGTAGATGAGAAAAAAATTGAAGTCGTTTATAATGGATTTGAATATACTCATGTAGATATAAGTAAATCAGATCAAGATGGTATATTAAATAAATTTAATATAGATGGAAAATATTTATTGTATGTGGGAACTATATCTCCACATAAAAACTTAGAAAGATTAATAGAGGCATTTTCAATATTAAGAAAAAAAGGGTACAACCATAAACTTGTTATAGCAGGTAAAAAAGGATGGATGTATAATGAAATTCTTAATAAATCAAAAGAATTAGGCATAGAAAATTATGTGATTTTTACTGATTATGTAACAGATGAAGAATTAGAAATCTTATATAGATGTGCAGATGTTTTTACATTCCCTTCTCTTTATGAAGGGTTTGGATTCCCGCCTATAGAAGCTATGGCGAGAAAAATACCAGTTGTTTCCTCAAGCGAAGGTGCATTAGATGAGGTTGTTGGGGATGCAGCATTAATCTGCAATGCATATGATATTAATGATATAGCTTCTAAAATAGAAGATGTAATAACTAATGAAAATTTAAAAAATGATTTGATTGAAAAAGGCATAAAGAGGAGCAGTTATTTTTCTTGGGAAAAAACTGCAAGACAAACCTATGAAATATATCAAAAAGTATTAAGAGGAGAATAATTATGAAAGTTGCTTTAGCACATGACTGGTTAACCAATATGGGTGGAGCTGAAAAGGTTGTTATAAACTTTAAACAAATATATGAAGATTCACCAATATACACAGTATCTTATAATGAACAAAATTTAGATCCAGAATTAAGAAATATTGATGTAAGAACTACATTTATTGACAAATTACCTAAAGGTAAAACAAATCACCAAATGTTTTTACCTTTTATGCCAACAGCTTGGGAGCAATTAGACTTTACTGATTATGATGTAGTATTATCAAGCTCATCTTCTTGTGCAAAAGGAATTATTACTGCACCAGATACAGCACATATATGTTACTGCCATTCACCTATGAGATATGCATGGGAGTTCTATTATGAATATATGGAAAGAGAAAAACTAGGAAAAGCTAAGAAAAAACTTATAAAATATATAATGAACTACATACGTATGTGGGATAAAGCATCTGCAGATAGAGTTGACTATTATGTAGCAAATTCTAAAAATGTAGCAAAAAGAATTTATAAACACTACAGAAGAGAAGCTGATGTAATTCATCCTCCAGTTAAAGGTTCATATTTTAATATATCGGATAAGGATGAAGGATACTTCCTTATAGTTTCTAGATTAGTACCATATAAAAGAATAGATCTAGCTGTAGAAGCATTTAATGAATTAGGACTACCACTAGTGGTTATAGGCGGGGGATCTCAGTTAGAGTACTTAAAGTCTATAGCAAAAGATAATGTTAAGATAATGGGAAGACAACCGGATGAAGTAATAAAAGAGCATTATGCTAACTGTAGAGCATTTATATTCCCTGGGGAAGAAGATTTTGGAATAACGCCATTAGAAGCTCAAGCGAGTGGAAGACCAGTAATAGCATTTGGCAAAGGTGGAGCATTAGAGACTGTAGTATCTGAAAGAACTGGATTATTCTTTGAAGATCAAAAAACAGATGAATTAGTAAAAGCTGTAAAACAGTTTGAAAAAATGAATTGGGACAAAGAAGATATAAGAAAACATGCATTAACTTTTGATGAAGAAATATTCAAGTCAAAGATTAAGAATTATGTGGATGAAAAACATTTAGAACATAAGAACAAAATGAACAGTATAGGTAGAGTATTATAAAAAAATCGGAGTGATAGATATGAATATATTTAATGTAATAATGGCTGGAGGCGGAGGAACTAGATTCTGGCCTATGAGTAGACAAGCTAGCCCAAAGCAACTATTAAATTTAAGTGGAGTAGATACACTAATTAATGAAACTATAGATAGAATTAGCTCTATTTCTGATAAAAATAATTTATATATAGTAACTAATGAAACTCAAAGTGATTTATTAAAGGAAACTGTGCAAGATAAATGTATACATGAAAATGTACTTCAAGAACCATCAGCTAGAAATACTGCAGCAGCAATAGGTTTTGCTGCATTTAGCATAATGAAAAAACATGGTGATGGAGTGATGTGTGTGTATCCAGCTGATCACTATATAAAAGATGAAGAAGGATATATAAATACAATTAATGATGCAATAAAAGTTGCTAGTGAAAATGATAAATTAGTAACTATAGGTATAAATCCTACATTTCCATCTACAGGATACGGATATATAAACTTTGATAAAGACGAAAGTTATGATAATGGAGCATATAAAGTATTAGAATTTGTAGAAAAGCCTAATTATGAGAAGGCTAAAGAATATGTTAAATCTCAAAAATATGTATGGAATAGTGGAATGTTTGTATGGAAGGTTTCTAAAATATTAGAAGATTTCAAAAGATATTTGCCAAAAGTGTATGATAAGTTGGAACAACTTTCAAAATATATAGGAACAGACCAAGAATTTGAAATGATAAAACAAATTTATCCTACGATTCCATCTATATCTATAGATTATGGGATTATGGAGAGAAGTGATGATGTAGTTGTAGTGCCTGGTGAATTCGGTTGGAATGATGTCGGATCATGGGATGTACTAGGAGCTATATATGATACAGATGAGCAAGGGAATATAAAAAGAGGTGAAACTATATCTATTGATACTGAAAATTCTGTAGTTTACTCAGAAGATAAATTGATAGCTACAGTTGGAATAAAAGATTTGATAGTTGTTTCAACGGAAGATGCAGTAATGGTATGTAAAAAAGATAAGGCTCAAGATGTTAAACTAATTGTAGAAAAATTAAAAGAAGAAGGAAAAACTAAGTATCTATAGTATACTTAAAACTTTTAAAACAAGAGGTGGATAATTATGGAATATATGAAAAATTATGATGAATGGATAAATAATCCTTATTTTGATGACGAAACTAAAAAAGAATTATTAAGTATAAAAAATAATGAAAAAGAAATAGAAGATAGATTTTATAAAAACTTAGAATTTGGAACAGGTGGACTAAGAGGGGTAATTGGAGCTGGTACAAATAGAATAAATGACTATACAGTAAGAAGAGCAACTTTTGGACTTGCAAATTATATATTACAAAAATGTGGAGATGAAGGCAAGTCAAAAGGTGTTGTAATAGCATATGATAGTAGACATAAATCAGCAGAGTTTTGTCTAGAAACAGCTAAAACTTTAGCTGCTTGTGGAATAAAGGCATATATATTTGATAGCTTAAGACCAACTCCAGAATTATCTTTTGCTGTTAGATATTTAGGATGTACAGCTGGAGTTGTAATAACTGCTAGCCATAATCCACCAGAATATAATGGATATAAAGTATACTGGACTGATGGAGGACAAGTATGCCCAGATATTGCTTCAGAAATTATTAAAGAAGTTAACGAGGTAAAAGAGTATAGTATTATACCAACTATAAGTAAAAATGAAGCTATAGAAAAAGGGTTACTAAAAATTATAGGTGAAGAGGTAGACAAAGCATTTGTAGAAGCGGTTAAAACTCAAGTTCTTAGACAAGATATAATAGACAAAGTTGGAAATGAGATAAAAATATTTTTCACACCTATACATGGTACAGGAAATGTTCCTATAAGAACTGCACTTAAAGAAGTTGGATTTAAAAATGTGGAGGTAATAAAAGAACAAGAGTTACCAGATCCTAATTTCTCTACAGTAAAATATCCAAATCCTGAAGAAAAAGAAGTTTTCAATATAGCTATAGAAAAAGCGAAAAAAGAAGGGGCTGACATAATAATAGGAACAGACCCAGACTGCGATAGAGTTGGAGTTGTAGTTAAAAATACTGAAGGAGAATACATAGTATTAAATGGAAATCAAGTAGGATCATTACTAGTTAATTATATATTAGAAAATTTAACTAATGAAAATAAACTTCCAGTTAATCCTACAATTGTAAAAACTATAGTTACATCAGAATTAGGATCAGTAATAGCAAAATCTTTTGGAGTAGAATCTATAGATACTTTAACTGGATTTAAATTTATAGGTGAAAAAATTCATGAATTTGAAAATAATAATGAAAAAACATTTATAATGGGATATGAAGAAAGCTATGGATACTTAGTTGGAACTCATGCTAGAGATAAAGATGCTGTTGTTGCAGCTTTATTAATATCTGAAATGGCAGCATTCTATTATGATAAAGGTATGAGTTTATACGAAGGTTTAATGGGAATTTATAAAAAATACGGATATTTTAGAGAAGAATTAAAATCTATAACTTTAAAAGGTATAGATGGAATGGAAAAAATAAAATCTATAATGAATTACTTTAGAAATTCCAATATAGAATCGATAGGTAGTTTAAGCATAAAAGAATTAAAGGACTATTCAAATGGTATAGATGGTCTTCCAAAATCAGATGTACTAAAATTTATATTAGAAGACAATTCATGGATAGCTATAAGACCATCGGGAACAGAACCTAAGATAAAGTTCTATTTTGGATGTAATGGTAAAGATAAAAATATAGTTGATGAAAAAATATCAAATTTAATGGATGATATTGTCAAAAAAACTGAGGCTATATAAATAGTTATCTTAAAAGGAGTAATTATGAAAAATAATCCAAGTGTTCATATAATACTACTTAACTATAATGGATATAAAGATACAATAGACTGCATAAAAAGCTTGCAGTCTATTGAGTATCCAAATTGTAAAATAGTTGTAGTAGATAATAAATCAACTAATGAATCAGAAAAACATATAAAAGAATTTATAAAAGAAAATAAATTTGTACATTTTATACAAACTGGAAAAAATTTAGGTTTTTCAGGTGGAAATAATGTAGGAATAGAATGGTCTTTAAAAAATGGAGCAGATTATATATGCTTATTAAATAATGATACAACTGTAGAACCTGATTTTTTAAATAGTTTAATTGATGAAATGGAAAATAATAGTGATATAGGGGTATCTGCGGGAAAAATAATGTATTACAGTAAACCAGATACTATATGGTCAGCTGGAGGATATATAGACGAATCTAAGTGTTTAGGCTATCACTATGGAATAAATTGTAAAGATAGTGAAGAATATAACATTAAGAAAGAAGTAACGTTTTTGACTGGATGCTTGCAGTTAATTAAAACAGACGTAATAAAAAATATAGGGTTATATGATGATTCATATTTTTTATATATGGAAGATGTTGATTTTTGTTATAGAGCAAGACTAAACGGATATAAAATAATGTATATACCAGAAAGTAAAATCTACCATAAAGTAAGTGCATCTACAGGTGGAGAACAATCTCCTATGGTATTATATTATATGACTAGAAATGTTATGTTATTTAATCAGAAATTCAAAGATACTTTAAACAATAGTGCCAAATTTAATATTTATTGGAAGCTAAAGATGATAGTAGATAGGTTTAGAAGAAAAGATAAATATAAATATATAGAAGAAGGCCTTAAAGATCACAAGATAGGGAAGTATGGGTGTAAAGTCTTTGAATTTAAATAAGAAAGAGGTAATATTATGAAAGTATTAATTACAGGTAGTAATGGTCAATTAGGATTAGAGCTTTCTAAACAATTACATGTGATTAGTAGTTATGATGTCATAAAAACAGATAGAGAAAATCTAAACATATTAGATTTTAAAAGCGTGAATGATGCTATAACTAGAGAAAATCCAGATATTGTTATAAATTGTGCGGCTCATACTGCGGTTGATTTATGTGAAAATGATATAGAGAATGCTTATAAAATAAACGCATTAGGCCCTAGAAATCTAGCAATAGCTTGTGAAAAAATAGGGTCTAAATTTGTGCAAGTTTCTACTGATTATGTATTTGACGGTAGTGGTAAAAGACCATATAGAGAAGATGATATGACTTGTCCTAACTCTATATACGGAACAAGTAAGTTGATGGGGGAAAAGTTTACAAAGGAGTTTTGTTCTAAGTATTTTATAGTGAGAACAGCATGGTTATATGGAGACGGAAATAACTTTGTCAAAACTATGCTTAAATTAGCGGAAACAAATACTGAACTTAATGTTGTAGATGATCAAGTTGGAAGTCCTACTAGTACAGTAGACTTAGCAAAAGCTATAATTGAATTAATGAATACTGAATATTATGGAACATATCATGGGACATGTGAAGGTCAATGTAGCTGGTATGATTTTGCCAAGAAAATTTTTGAATTAAAAAATATAGATATAAAAGTAAATCCAGTTACAAGTGAAGAATTTAAAAGACCAGCACCAAGACCTGCATATTCAGTTCTTGATAACTTTATGTTTAAATTAGTTGGATTAAACTCATTTAGAGATTGGAAAGAATCTTTAGCAGAATACTTAAAAGGAGAGTAGTGGTATTATGAAAGGAATTATATTAGCAGGTGGATCAGGAACAAGATTATACCCTATTACAAAATGTGTATCAAAGCAGGCATTACCTATTTATGATAAGCCGATGATTTATTATCCAATGTCAGTGCTTATGTTAGCAGGAATAAAAGACATTTTAATAATATCAACACCTAGAGATATAAGTGTATTTAAAGAATTATTTGGAAGTGGAGATGAATTAGGTATTAAGATAGAATACGCCGTTCAAGAACATCCAAATGGTCTTGCAGAAGCATTTATAATAGGTGAAGATTTTATAGGTAATGATAAAGTAGCATTAGTTCTTGGAGATAACATATTCTACGGATATGGATTTAGTGAAAGACTTCAAAGAGCGGTAGAAAGAGATGAAGCAACTATTTTTGGATATCAGGTTGCAGATCCAAAAGCATTTGGAGTAGTAGAATTTGATAAAGAGTTTAATGTTTTATCTATAGAGGAAAAACCGGAAGTTCCAAAATCAAATTATGCAGTACCTGGATTATATTTTTATGATAATGATGTAATAGAAATTGCTAAAAATGTTAAACCATCTGAAAGAGGAGAATTAGAAATTACATCAGTTAATAATGAGTATTTAAAAAGAGGAAAGTTAAAGGTAGAGTTATTTGGAAGAGGAATGGCTTGGTTAGATACAGGAACTCACAAAGGATTACTAGATGCATCTAATTACGTTGAGGCTGTTCAAACGAGACAAGGATTATATATAGCCTGCTTAGAAGAAATAGCATATAGAAAAGGATATATAGACAAAGAACAACTTTTAACTTTAGCTAAACCACTTATGAAAACTGATTATGGTAAATACTTAGTAAAAATAGCAGATGAGGTGAGATAATGGGTAACTTCAAATTTATAGAAACTAAAATAAAAGATTTATATATAATAGAGCCTAAAGTATTTGGAGATAATAGAGGATACTTTATGGAGAGTTATAACAGAAAAGATTTTGTAGAAGCTGGACTTGATATGACATTCGTTCAAGACAATGAATCTAAGTCGAAAAAAGGTGTTTTAAGAGGAATGCATTTCCAAACTAAGCATACTCAAGGAAAACTTGTTAGAGTTACTGAAGGGGCTGTTTATGATGTTGCAGTAGACTTAAGAAAGGGATCGCCAACATTTGGTCAATGGGAAGGAATACTTCTTACTTCTGAAAATAAAAAGCAATTTTATGTTCCAGAAGGTTTTGCCCATGGTTTTTTAGTTGTATCTGATGAAGCTGTATTTAATTATAAGTGTACAGATTACTATGCACCAGAATTTGACAGCGGATTATTATGGAATGACCCTGAAGTGGGAATAGAATGGCCTTTAGATGGAATTAAAGAAATATTATTATCAGAAAAAGATAAGGTACAAAAAACATTAAAAGAATTAGACATACCGTTTGAATATAAAGGAGAATAATTTTATGAAAAAGATATTAGTAACTGGAGGAGCAGGTTTTATTGGTGGGAACTTTGTTCATTATATGGTAAATAAATATCCAGACTATATGATAGTTAATTTAGATGCGCTTACTTATGCAGGAAACTTAGAAACATTAAAACCTGTTGAAGATAAGCCTAATTACAAATTTGTAAAGGGTGATATTGCAGATAGAGATTTTGTATTTAACTTATTCAAAGAAGAAAAATTTGATATAGTTGTAAATTTTGCAGCTGAATCTCATGTAGATAGATCTGTAGAAGATCCAGGAATATTTGTAGAAACAAATGTTATAGGAACACAAGTATTATTAGATGCATCAAAAGAGTTTGGAGTTGAAAGATATCACCAAGTTTCTACTGATGAAGTTTATGGAGATTTACCTCTAGATAAGTTAGAATTATTCTTTACAGAGGATACACCTTTAAATCCAAGTTCTCCATATTCAGCATCTAAAGCTTCAGCTGATTTTTTAGTTCATGCATATCAAAGAACTTTTGGATTACCAGCGACAATATCAAGATGCTCTAATAACTATGGTCCATATCACTTCCCAGAAAAATTAATACCATTAATGATATCTAGAGCTTTAAATGATGAATCTCTTCCGGTATACGGAAATGGAGAAAATGTAAGAGATTGGCTACATGTTGAAGATCATTGTTCAGCTATAGATTTAATAATTCATAAAGGAAAAGTTGGAGAAGTATATAATGTTGGTGGACACAATGAAAGAACAAATTTACAAGTTGTTAAAACTATCCTTAAAGCATTAGATAAACCGGAAAGCCTAATAACTTATGTAACTGATAGACCAGGACATGATTTAAGATATGCGATAGATCCAACTAAATTAGAAAATGAATTAGGATGGAAACCTAAGTATAATTTTGATACAGGAATACAACAAACTATTGAGTGGTATTTAGATAATAAAACTTGGTGGGAAAATATATTATCTGGCGAGTATAAAAATTACAAGTTAAAGTAAAAGGGAGGTATTTTAATGAAAATAAACTTTATAATCCCTTTCACTAATTTTACAGGTGGAATTAAAATAGTTTTTGAATATGCAAATAGATTGAAAGAGCATGGACATGATGTATTAATATATGTGCCAATGAAGGCATACTCGTTTTCAGATGAAGGAATAAAATCTTGTTTAAGAGTAGCTAAAGCATCTATTGGAAATACAATCAAAAGAAGAAATGTAGTTGACTGGTTTGATTTAAAGGTTCCTATTAAATTAGTTCCTACTATAAAAAATAAGTTTATAAGAGATGCAGATATAACTGTAGCTACAGCATGGCCAACGGCATATGATGTTAATGATTTAGCTGAAAGTAAAGGAGCTAAGTTTTATTTAATTCAGCACTATGAAATATGGAGTGGAAGTAAAGAAAAAGTTGACAATAGCTATAAGTTGCCATTAAACCAAATAGTAATAGCTAAATGGCTACAAGATTTAATGAGTGAAAAATTTGATAATAAAAGTGAACTAATATATAACGGTATTAATACTGATGAATTCAATAATACAGGAAGAATTAATACTGATGATATAAATGTTTGCATGATGTACCATGATTTGGATTGGAAAGGATTTAAAGACGGGTTAAAAGCCTTTGAAATTGTAAAGAAAAAAAATCCAAATATAAATTTAAAATTGTTTGGAATAAAAGATGGAGAAGATATACCTGAATATGCAGAATTTAAGATGAACCCAACTAGGGAAGAGTTAAAAGATATATACTTAAGTTCGGATGTATTTATCTTCCCAAGCAAGTCTGAGGGATGGGGACTTACAGTAGTAGAGGCTATGGCATGTGGATGCGTAGTAGTTGGGACTAGAACTGGAGCTTTAGATGAAATAGGAAAACATAATGAAAATAGCTTAATCTGTGATCCTGAAGATATTGAAGGTCTTGCTAAAAATTTAGAAATATTAATAAATGATAAAAATTTACTTAAAAAATTATCTGAGGCATCAGTAGAAACTGCAATGAAATTAGACTGGGAAATATCTATTAGCAAAATGCAAGACGTATTTAAATCAAAAATCAAAAACTAAAAACAGTTCACATTTAATAAAAGTTAAATTAGTAGATTAAATGTGAACTAATATATATTAAAAAGTTTAAAGTTAAAATTTTGCACTACTTTGTATAAAAAGTAAGTGTATCTTTTTTGAGTTTATTAAAAGCTCATTATATAATTTAAATCAAGTTTAACATATTACATAAAATTTGAATTTTAATGTTTTAAGTCGGGGTTAATATTGAAAATTTAAATCATGTGAGGGAGATATCAATTATGAAGAAAAGTACGATTAGTTTTTTAATCGCTCTTAATTTATGTTCAATTAATTTGATTGATGTAAATGCAGAAACAAAAGACATGCAAATCATAGAAGAACCTATGCAAAATCAAATACAGGAAAAAGATAAAGAACAAGTTATAACAACAGAAAAAAATGTAAATGAAGATCAAAATAAAGAACAAAACCAACCAGAGATTCAAGAACAAAATAAACAGTCTGTTGAAATAAAAGAAAATCAAATTCAGAATGGGTCATATTCATCAGATGTAAAAGAGAACTGTAAAATACTTATAAAACAATTTTATAAGGGGTTCTATGGAAGAGAAGCAGATAATGATGGACTAGAATATTGGTCAAATGAGATAGTTAGTCAAAGAAGAACGGTAGCTAATGTTTTTGAGTGTTTTATAAATAGTGATGAATGTAAGAGTAAAAATTATAATAATGAAGAATATGTAAAAGCGTTGTACATAGGATTACAAGGTAGAGAACCGGATGCAGCTGGACTAGAATATTGGACAAGTCAACTTGGATTAGGACAAAGCAGAAAAGTTGTATTATACAATATATTTAACTCTAATGAGTTTCAAACTAAGTTAGATCTAATGGGAATAAAAAACAAAGGTCAAATAGACTTAGATTTAAATGACAATAAGGGAAGTGTTAAAAATTTAATAAATCAATTTTATAAGGGCATTTATGGAAGAGAAGCGGATAATGGAGGATTAGAGTTTTGGTCAAGCCAAGTTCTAGACGGTAAACAAAGTATAGCAGACATTTTACTTGTATTTACAAATAGTGAAGAATGTAAGAGTAAAAACTACACTAATGAAGAATATGTGAAGTCTATATACACAGCTTTATTTAATAGAACTCCTAATAATGAAGAATTAAACTATTGGGTAGGGGTTTTAGAGTCTGGAAATTCAAGAGTTTCTGTGTTAGCTATAAACATGAATTCAAAAGAATTCCAAGAAAATTTAGATAATATAGGAATTAAAAATAAAGGAACTATAGATACAAGTTTAGATGATAGAAAAGGTGAAGTAAAGGGAATAGTAGAGAACTTTTATCTAGGATTCCATGGAAGAAAAGCAGATCCAAGTGGAGCAAATTTCTGGGCGGATCAAATTATAAGTGGAAATAGAAGTGTGGCGCAAGTAGTAGATTCTTTTATAAATAGTGATGAGTTTAAAAATAAAGGATATTCAAGTGAAGAGTATGTAAAAGCTGTATATAAAGGTATTTTAGGCAGAGAAGCTGATATTGGCGGATTAAATTTTTGGCTAAATCAAATTGTAAATGGTGGAAGTAAAAAGTATGTTTTAAAATGTATATTTAACTCTCCAGAGTTCCAAGATAAAGTCAAAAGTATTGGGATAAAAAATATAGGGGACATTGAATTATCTTCTAATGAAGTACAAAGTACAGTTGGAAAAGCTAGAATTAAAGTTAGTGCTTTAAATTTACGAAAAGAACCTAGTTTAGAGGCTGATGTGTTAACTACAATGCAATCAGGTGATAGAGTAGTTATTTTAGGAAGAGTAAAAACTGATTTAACATATTATCAAATAGAGTATGTTAAAAATGGGAAAATTTATAATGGATATGCTAGCATGTTTGTAAGTGGAGTTAATACAACTGAAATTTTTGAAGATAATTTAAATAATGAGTTCTTAGGTGTGTTATCAGAAAGATATGAATCTAATGGAGATCCAGGACTTGTATCAAGTGGAAATGGAGATTATGGTGGAAAGTCATATGGTGCATGGCAGTTCTCTTCCACAATGGGATCATTGGATGAATTTGTTAGCTGGTTGAGAAATGAAAATAATGAATTTTATAAAAAATTAACTGATGCAAGAGCATTAGATGATAATACAAATTGCGGACCTAATTTCGATAAAGCTTGGAAAGAAATTGCACAAAATCATAATAATACATTCTATAATTTACAACACAAATATGTAAAAGAGAATTTTTACGATAAACTAGTAAATAAATTATTAAAATCAGGTGATTTTTCAAATGTAGTATCTACATTTGCAGGTCGTAATGTACTATGGTCAACAGCAGTTCAGCATGGAGTTACAGGATCATATAGAATAATATCACCACTACAAAGTAAGTGTAATAATGTAGAAGATTTTATAAAAGCGGTATATGCAGAAAGAGGACGTAAAGATGAAAATGGGCAGTTAGTTTATTTTGCAAATAACTCTCAGGCTGTTCAAGATAGCGTTGCGAAAAGATTTATTAGAGAACAAGAAGATGCTATACAATGTTATAGATATAGTTTAGAAAATAAATAGAGGAAAACGTAGATGAGTAAAAAAATAATTAAATACATATTAATAATGCTTTTAGTTGTGTCTGGATTATATTTTGCAGTTCACAGTTTAGGTAAAAAGGGTGCGGATGTAGATAGTGCAAATATTAGTAAACAAGACAATAAAGACGAATATGATTTGAAAAGCAAAGAATATAAAGAAAAGAATAAAAAGTCAAATACTGATTTTACTTTAGATAAAGCCATTGAATTTTGTAAAACAAAATATGGAAATGATGCAGATACAGTATATGTTGGAAATGAAGACATGGAAAATGTAAATGGAAAGACGGGATATATAGTTCAAATTAAATCAAAAGAACTTATGAAACAAGGTGGTACAGGTGTATTATTTACAGTTTTAGTTTGTGAGAATGGAGAAATAATTGAAATAGAGTAATATATGAAGTTTTAATTTAAAAATAATATTTGCTAAAAAACCGATTAAATAGATGTTATAAATAGTCTATCTAATCGGTTTTTTATTTTATTTTTTATATACTTTATCATTAAAAATAAAATCATTAAGTATTGGCAAACACTTATCTTCATCATAACGCCAAACCCATCCAGCGTTTTTATAAATACCACCAGTACTATACTCTTCTATAGGAAATTCTAAAGTTTTAATATTAAAATTATCCATAGATAAAATGGAATTACCGATAGATAAAATATCGGATGTATTCATATTAGTTTTAACATATGGCAAGATGCCATTTATTAAATCAGGGTATTTATTAATTGGCAAATGCTTAGCTTTTTCAAATGAACTTTCAAGTACAAGTCTTTGTCTATTGTCTCGCTCTAGAGCACTATCGTTATACCTAATTCGGCTATAAGCTAAGGATTGATAACCATTTAGTTTTTGTTTACCTGAATACTCTATATTTTTCATAGGATTTTTATTTTTATTTTGGTCAAAAGAATAACATTCTGGTATATATCGATTTAATTCTTGTATTTCATTAGGTTTTACATCAACAACAATTCCATTTAAAGTATCAATTATATTAATGAATGAGAAAAAATTCACAACAACATAATTTTGAATATCTATTTTAAAATTAGATTCAAGTGTTTCTAATAATAAATTAAGGCCTCCATAAGCATATGCATGTGTTAGCTTTTGCTTTCCGTGATTAGGAATCTCTACATATGTATCTCTAGCTAAAGATGTAAGCTTTAGGTTTTTATGCTTATTATCTACAGTTAAAATCATCATGGCATCAGATCTAGATTTTTCCTCGGTATTTCTAGCATCTGTTCCAACTAATAAAATATTAGTTATTCCTTTTTCGGATGAATAATTTGTTTCTTTAAGTGATTTTATGGATGAAGATGGATCGTATACTTTATTTATTTTAGAGTGAATATAACCAAATATGCTTACAGGTAATAATACTAAAATGATTATAATGAAAATAAAGACTTTTTTAAAAATAGACATAGTATCCCCCTTTTATATAAAAATTTTGCTTTGTATATATTTATATTAAACTAAAAATACATATTTAACATCAATAAATAAAAAAACTTATATCAAAATTTACAATGCTATCATACATAATAATATAGTTTAAACACAGGAGGCTATTTAAATGGTAGATATAAAAAAAAGATATATAGACATAATAGATAAAAAATTTAACTGTATAATAGAATATCCTGTAATAGAGAATATACACAATGATTTATTTATAGAATATATAAATAAAAAAATACATGATGATATATTAATTTTTAAAGAAATATCTATGGATGAATATACACACTCTAATATTAATACTATTATTTTTACAGAGTTTAAAGAGCATGTGAATCAAAATAATATAATTAGCATATCTATAATATTTTCAGAAATTTACAATTCTAACAAAACAATAAACTATATAAATACTTATAATTTTGATCTTAAAAGAAAGAGAGAGTTGCTAATTGAAGATATTTTCAAAACTACAGGACTTATAGAGAGCAATATGGGACAAAAATTTTATATAACAAAGGACTATGTATCTATAGTATTTTCTTCATATGAAAATAAAGATACATGCGATATAGACGAAATTAAAATTTATTTTAAAGATAATGAAAGTGACATATCAAATTACATTAAAAGCTATGTAATGGAGTGATAATATGAGATTCTTAAATGAATATAATAGAGAATCAGCAGTTGATTATGCTAGGACTTGGGCTTTATATAGAAATCCTAAATACAAAGACTATGACCCATGGGGCGGGGACTGTACTAATTATATATCTCAGTGTATACATGCAGGTGACATACCGTTTGACCATGAAGGAAAAGATATAATGCACAAATGGTATTGGTATAGTGATTTTAGTAGAACTCCAACTTGGACATCTGCAGATGCATTTGGTAGATATGTTTTAAATAACAATCAATATAAAGCAGAAAATTACGGTATATATGCAGTGCTAGCAGATTATGATGAGTTAGAAAAAGGAGATTTAGTTCAATTAATATATCAAGGTAGTGCATATCACACGATGATAATAAGTGAAGTAATATTAGATGATAGAAATTACTTACTAGATTACTTAATATGTCAGCATACAGATGACTTGATAGATTTTCCTTTAAGTGAAAAAGAAGGAGAGAGAAGATATATAAAAATACTAGGTTATTATAAATAAGTAAAAGGGATGTATTAAAATAAATATGCATCCCTTTTTAACTACATATGAGAAATTATTAATTGTAAATTACCTATTAGTTTAAATTCTCCAAAGTTATTAGGTAATATAAAGTTATCGCCTTTATTTAAACTATATTCATTTGAATTTGATACTAGTTTTCCGCTACCATCTATGACACTATATAATTCGAATGGCTTATCTTGTGTTGAACTATACTCAGTGAAAACATCTAATTTATGAACGCTAAAAAATTCATTACTTACAAATGTTGTAAGTTTAAAGTTATTATTTTCAATAATATTGTAGTCAGGTTTATTTTCAACATGAGGGACTGTAGTAACAGCTATAGATTTATCTACATGAAGTTCTCTTTTATTCCCATTAGAGTCAACTCTATCATAATCATAAACTCTGTAAGTAGTATCAGAATTTTGTTGAGTTTCCAAAACTAGAGTTCCCTTGCATAAAGCATGTATTGTTCCGCTAGGGACATAGAAAAAGTCTCCTTTGTTAACCTTAACCCTTTTAAGTAAATCACTCCATTTGTTATTTGAAATCATATATTCTAACTCTTCTTTAGATTTAGCATTGTGTCCAAAAATCATTTCAGCATTATCATCGCAATCTATTATGTACCAGCATTCAGTTTTACCTAATTCTCCGTTTTCGTTTTCCTTAGCATACTCATTATCAGGATGAACTTGAACTGATAAATTATCATTAGCATCTAATATTTTTGTAAGTAATGGAAATTTATCTCCGGGCATATTTCCAAATAGTTCTTTGTGATTAGACCATAAGTCGGATAAAGTAATACCTTTAAACATTCCATTTATAACTTCGCAATCTCCATTTTCATGAGAACTTATAGCCCAACATTCACCTGTATTTTCAGATGGAATTTCATAGTTAAACTTATCTCTTAATGCAGTTCCTCCCCATATTCTGTACATAAACAATGGTTTTAAAAATAACGGTTCCATGAATACCCTCCTAAAATTAAAATAATATATCTAAAGTGATTATATAACATATTTAATAAAAAAAACAACAAGACTTAGAAGTACTTAAACTACTAATAGCTAACTAACAGAATAAAGCAGATAGATCAATTGTTATTTCTGAATAGTATTTAAAATTACTTTTTCAATCTCATCTGCGTTTGGAGTAGCTATAAAATATACATAGTTGCCTATTGTCTTCAATATTGAATTTGATACACTTTCCATATTATCTTCTCCACCATATCCATCAGCAAATAGTTTTAGTGAATTATTTTTATATTTTTCTAAAGCGTTAATTATAACTTCAGGATTATCAGTTTTAATAACTATCACATCTCTTAATTTAACATTTATCATAGCACTTAACATAAAGCCTTCGTTAATATCATTTTTTACAGAACTAAGAGCATGGAATTCTGAAGCGGGAATATCATTTAAAGGATCTACGTCTAAAAGATTATTTTTTAATATAGCATCTTTAATTTCACTTACAGGTAAGTCTTTAATATCTGATTTAGAAGAGCAACCTACAAGTAAAAAAGTAAAAAGTAAAAAAACTAAAAACAAATTTTTCCTCATGTAATACCTCCGAATTAAAATATATTTATAGTTTACTATAAATATAATAAATAATGGAGTTATTTTATTGAAAATTTAAAAAATTTTAATAAAATATTTTAAATTGTGTAAAATTTCTATATGTGTCAATAATTCACATCAAGAGGTGATTAAAATGAGAATTCCAAAACATGTAGGAATAATACCAGATGGAAATAGAAGGTGGGCTGAATCTAATGGCCTTACTAAAGACAAAGGGTATGATAATGGACTAGATCCAGGACTTGAAGCATACAGGGTATGCAGAGATATAGGCGTAGATGAAGTTACATTTTATGGATTTACTACGGATAATACAAAGAGACCTGCACCACAGACCAAAGCTTTTACTGATGCGTGTGTAAATGCAGCTAAGATGTTAGTAGACGAAGGAGCATCTTTATTGGTTATAGGAAATACGAGTTCGCCGATGTTCCCAAAGGAACTAATTCCATATACTAGTCGTACAGAAGCTAAGGATGGGCAAATAAAAGCTAATTTGTTAGTTAACTATGGGTGGCATTGGGACCTAAATACATTATCTACTGCTAAAGGAAATAATAAAAACAATATACATGAATACATACAGTCTTTTGACGTATCTAGATTAGATTTAATAATAAGATGGGGTGGAAGAAGAAGGCTAAGTGGTTTTTTACCTGTACAATCTATATATGCAGATTTTTATGTTTTAGATGATTACTGGCCAGATTTTAAACACAACCATATACATGAAGCAATAAATTGGTATAGCAAACAAGATATTACTTTAGGCGGATAAGGTTAGTCATATTGAAAATATAATCGAAAAATGCTAAAATTAACCTGAATTATAGAGTAGAAGGGTGGATGTATGGCAAAGAAGAAAAAAACTGTTAAGAGAAAAAGAATAAAAAAATCAAGACTATTAATTTTAGTATTTTTATTATTAGCAATTATATTTTCAATAATGTTTGGGTTAAAGATGTTAGCAGGGTCAACGAGTGAGGATAAAACAAAAACTGATTCTAAAAGCAATGAGACTAAAACTCAAGACAATACTGAAATTGAACATCTTAGCTTGGATGAAGACAAATCAAAAGGGAAAATTAAAATATTGATAGATCCTGGGCATGGAGGAAATGATGCAGGAGCTAAGGGCGTAGATGGCAGCTTAGAAAAAAATATATCCTTAGAAATTGCAAAGAAAGTAGCAGGAGATTTATCTCAATATGAAGATTTAGAAGTTATTCTAACTAGGACAGAAGATACATATGTATCTTTAGAAGAAAGAAGCAAAATGGCTAATGAGCAAGGGGTAAATATGGTTGTTTCAATACACTTAAATTCAGAAAGTGGAGGAAGATCCGCGTCTGGAACAGAGACATATTATCAGTCTAATAATATTGATGGATCAGAAAAATTAGCTAAATCTATACAAGATACAATATGTTTATATTTAGATACTAAAAATAGAGGTATTTATCCTTCTAACTTAGAAATTTTAAGAGAGACAGAAATGCCATCAGTTTTAGTAGAGGCTGGATTTATAAGTAATAAGGAAGAAGAAAAAAAGCTTAGTGACTCAAGTTATCAAAATCAAATGGCAGAAGGTATAGCTCAAGGAATACTAAGATACATAGACTCTAAACATAAATAAAAAGAAGTATATATTATATAC
>NZ_JAWDJM010000197.1:0-48819 GCF_032465715.1 Paraclostridium sp. MRS3W1
GTTTAATACTATTAAGACATCCATAAAATTTAAATAAGATCAAAAGAGTTCAATATTTGCATGAGTCCTTTTGATCTTATTTGATGTAAGAAATTTGCTTACACATTTTTTATAATAAAAAAATTATATTCATTTAGGTAATTTATATAATTTAATACTTTGAATTTTTTACAAGATTATTTAAGTATCTTATTTCTTTTATATAAATTCTCTTATTTATATAATACGTTACGATAGCAATTAAACTATACTGAATTAAAAAACTAATATAGTTTGTTAAATATCCTAATGTATTTCCTAATACATATAAAATCGTTGATATGAATAAATTTTGAGCAATTAATATGAGTTTATAATTGTTTTCTCCGTATTTAATCAATAATTTTGGATATAGTACTGTAATTGAGTATGAAAATAGAAAAGATATTCCTAAAATAGTTATCAACCAATTAGATATAGTCCTATCAGATGTAACTATTCCATATATCATAAATATAATTAAACACTCTGATAATATAAGAAAAAATTTGGAGTTATAGGTTTTCATTGATCATATTCCTCCTCTATACATTTTTTGAAATCTTTAAAATAACTTCTATTTACTACTTGCTTATATTGATTGCTTAGTATTACTTGAAATCTCATATTAGAATGGTAACTAATCTCCTCTATATGCTTAACATTTATTATTGTATTTTTATTTACTTTTATAAAATAATTTCTTCTTGATAGAATTTCCTCTAATCTTTTCATCGATATCTTTATAATTAATAATTTGTTTTCAATAGTTGTAAAACATACATCTCTTCCATAAGTTTCAAAATATATTATATCTTTATCCTTTACCTTTATTTCTTTATTTGTATCTAAGTCCTTACCTATAATACTTGAATTATGCACTGTTAATAATTCTTTTATATAAATATAGTCATTTTCATTATCGTCATTGGTTATTACATTTACATTAGTTTCATTTATTAAATTATCTTTAATATGGTTTATTTTCATTTTTACCTCCTCTCTCAATATAATTTAATTGTATGAATACTATTCCTTGCTGTCTACATAACTCTCTTCTTGTTTCAAATATCAATACACTTTTTACAAAACTAGTTCGTGTATTTATAAACTTACATAAATATTACTTCCTGTAATATTTGATTTTGCTAAACTTTGCCTTTAATTAACTTAAAAACTTCTATAATTTAACTTTATTTAAATATATTTTTAACACAAATAAAACTAATAAATAACAAATTTATTTATTAGTTTTATTTGTGCCCCCTCTTTTATCCTGTTTTGTATATTTCTTGTAAGCACAATTCTTACAGGTTGATTTCTAATTAGTTACTAATTGTAAGCTTTATTTTCAATATGTTTTAACTAAATTTATTTTACAAATTATCTTAGTTAAAACATAGTTATATTATAATTCAAACTATTTTTTAATAACTAATAGTTCTACATTTAAGTATTTCTAGTTAATAGGTAGTACATAATTATCTTCAATATCCTTTTGAACTTTAATCATATAACAACAATGTTCATTAACTGTTTTAAACCCCAACTTATTATAAAAATCTTCTTTATAAGGTGTCGCTAAATATATAGTCCTAACATACATCTCTGGTTGTTCTAATAAACTTTCAATTATCTTACTCCCTATACCTTTACCTCTATGCTCAGGATGAACCAATACATCTATTATTGTAGCCCATCTTACTTCGTCACTTAAAGATCTAGCCATTCCTATCAAACTATTATTATCCCAGCAAGTTATAATACTTGAAGATTTTTTTATTATTTTTTCCCAATCCTCATATTTACTTGGTATTTTCCAGGTTGCATAGTTACAATAAAAGTCCTTTACTTTATCTATATCTAAATCTTTAGAATTCAAAAATCTAACCAACCTAATCCCTCCTAATTAAAATCTAGTTTAATTTTATCAGATTATTTATGCTTAATTCATTTCTAAAATATATGTTTTTAACATAAAAAAAGAGCAATAATATTATTGCTCCGTAATTAATAGACTTAATATATCTACATTATGACTTTTATTTTCAATGTGCATGGTTGTTGTTTTTACATACTGGTATTCTAGTGAATCCCAGAATCTTCGTCCATTAATATTATCTTCTAGTACTCCTATTCTCAATTTTATAGCACCTTCACTTAATGCATATCTCTTTATTTCTTCATGAACATCTCTACCTAATTTTTTATTTCTCTCGCTTGGCGAAAGTAAAAGTAGACCTATCATCCAAGTTCCAATTTCTGGGTAGTCCTTAAATATATCTACTATTCCAATTAGAACTTGACTATTATCGTATACTCCTAATGTTAAAGAATCCTCTACAGTCTTTTTTTCACTATACTTAAAGATATTATCTATATCTTTATCAGTCGCACTTCTCCCACTAGCCAGCATGTGATAATCAGAGCATAAATCATACAACTGCTTTATCTCCCTATGATTAACTTTGGTTAAAGTCTTAATTAAATACCCATTTTCTAATGCGATTTTCACCATTTTTTATCCCCCAAATTAACATTAATTAGTCTTCAATCTAATCCTATACTAATTGACTTAAATTTTACTACTTTTATTGTTCTCACTACAATAATACTTTATATTCTCTTTATTATCATTATATTTTATTATAGGACTATCACAGTATCTTTCACATTCCCAAGCATTACATATACAGTCTATTGATATCAAATTATACTCAAACTCATCATAATAATATAAATGCAGCCCTGATTTTTTAAAAACATACGATATTGGAAATATTTCTATGAAATTGCCTTCAATCTCTAATCTTACAAAAGATTTTTTATCTAAACATTTGTCTATTACTTTGCATGTACTGCTATCAGTAATTACTTTATCTTCATCTAAATCTATTATTAATCTTTCCTCTAACTTGTCTAATATTTCAGTGCATCTATGTGAATCAACAAGTCTAAACTTATCTATAAGATCTGATTTTTTTAAATTATCTACTATATTTTCAGAAATATATAATGATAATATTAAATCTTTGTAATCACTATCAGTTAATACATATTTAGCTATAATATAATGTTTATCTATCTCTATACCTCCACTTTTACCCCTATATGAAATTATAGGAATCCCAAGAGCTGATAGTTTATCTAAATCTCTTTGTATTGTTTTCGTCGAAACATTAAACATATCAGATAATTCTTTTACAGTGGTTTTAGAATTTATCTTTAATAAATAGAATAGCATTTCCAGCAATCTCATATCAATCTCCTTTAACTCATCTATGTTTAATCTAATTATTTTTTAACCATTCAATTGCACAGTAGGCATGCATAGCAGCTCCTGTAACCATTATATCCTCATTGAATACAACTTTATTATTGTGCATTGGCAATCCGTATAATGGATTTTCTTGCTTTGTTCCTGCTCCTAACATAAAATACACACTTGGAACTTCATATGAATAAGATGCGAAATCTTCAGAACCCATACCGCCACCTTCAAATGAAACAACACCTTTTTCACCAACTAAATCTTTTACATAAGATCCTAGTTCATTTGCTAAATCAGTATCGTTTGCTAATGGTGGAACTGAAGATAATTCTATTAGCTTAGCCTCTCCTCTAAACATATTTGCTGTTGATTTTACTATTTCATTCATCCTATCAAATATAAATTGCCCTAATTCTTTATCTAAACTTCTTATTGTACCTTCCATAATAACTTCTTCAGGTATTATATTAGGAGCATCTCCTCCTGCAAATTTTCCAATTGTCAGTACAGCTGGTTTAGTTGAAGGTACTTCTCTACTAATTATCTCTTGTAAAGATAAGTATATATGTGCCGCTATATTTATTGGATCTACTCCTGTTTCTGGTAGAGCTCCATGACATCCAGTTCCCTTTACTACTATTCTAAATCTATTGCATCCAGCTATGCTAGTTCCTAAACCATATAGAACAACATTAGAAGGTGTTCCTGAATGTACATGCATAGCCATAGCTGCATCAACCTTAGGATTCTCAAGTACGCCTGCTTTTATCATCTTTTTAGCACCAGTAAACCCTTCTTCATCAGGTTGAAATACTAATTTAACTGTACCTTCAATTTTATCTTGATTTTGTTTAAGTAGTTTTGCTGCACCTAGAAGCATTGCAGTATGCATATCATGCCCGCATGAGTGCATACATCCATTTGTTGACTTAAAATCATAATCAGTAATTTCTTCCATAGGTAAAGCATCCATATCAGCTCTAAGTAAAAATGTTTTTGAAGACTTATTTCCTTCAATAGTAGCAACTATTCCACTTTCACAAATTTCTGTTGGTTCGTATCCAAATTCTCTTAATTTATCCATTACGAAGGCTTTAGTTTTTGGTAGTTTATCTCCGACCTCCGGATTTTTATGAATTGTTCTTCTGTAACTTAATAAATCTTCTTTAATCATTTTTGCTTGTTTTAAAAAATCATTCATATTAACACCTCATTCTTTATTCATTAATCTTTTATTTTTTATAAAAAATCTAACTATTTATTTAAAAAGTATTTTAAACCTTAAACAGGACATATATAGTCCTATTTTGAAATATTTTTTAAATTTCTATTCAATTAAATTTATAAGATATATAAAGAATCCCATTAGTATTAATACCCGACTTATTAAGTTTATCTATTAAATAAAAAAGAAACCGCCATAAGTACGATTTCTATTAGTTACTACAAGTTTACTCAACCTTATTAGTTTTTACACTCTAATAAAACTTTAACTTTTTTAAAGGTTTCTGTATCCGTTACTATTTTTCTATCAATAAATCCTTTTGAAATTTTAATTACCTTTTTATTGTTTTGTATAAATGAGTCCTTATATTCTATTTCTTCTATTTTATTAATATCAAATACTGTTCCATCGTAGAAAATCACTTTATCTCTAGATACTATACATGGATTTAATATTACTTGTATTATATTAATAATAAAAAATATACTAATTACAGAAATCATTAAAAGAATCACCTTTTCATTCAACTCAAAACTATTTGTATATGATAAAAGATTTTTAATAGTATAATTATTTCCATGGTTAAAACCTGCATACCTTGATTTAATCATACTATACATATTAAATAGTAAAACTACCATAAGTACAATAACAAATTTATTATTTTCTTTTACTTTTATACATTCTATTTTTTCTTTATCTATTCTCTTTATAAGCTTTCTTCTTAAAATGTTATCCTTTAGTTTCATTGATAAGATTAAAGTTGTAAATCCAACTAATGATATACTACTTACTACTTGATTTTCTGGTACTATAGCCATTATCGCTAATATCACCATAATAACTATTAATAATTTTCTCATATCAACCCCCCATTCCCAAACTTAAAATCCCCAAAATTTTAATAGTATTTAATTTATTATAGCTGAATTTATAAGTCTTTGTATATAAATAACTTACTAATAAAAAAAGAACTCTAAAAGAGTTCCTTTAAATTTATTAATTGCAATCCCCAAGCTTACAAATTTATTACTAGTTAATTACTAACTGTAAGCTTTGATTTTGCTTGTATCTAGATTTAACTCATTAAATATAAAAATTAAAAATTAGTTTTATACTACATAAATTATTATATTTTATTAGTTTAATTTTAATATTAACTAAATTATAACTATGTTTTTATTAAGTTAATACTAACTATTATTTTACTCCAAATAAACTCCACTTTCTGTGATTTCTTCTATAATCTAAAACCATTTTATAAGAGGCCATTATTAAAAATACAAAGCAAATTGTAGCCAATATATAGTATGTAAATTTATTTAGATTGTATAGCTTTAGATCTATCACTCCTCCAAATAAATTAAAGATCATATGTAACATTATATTTGCATAGATAGAGTTAAAATACATATACATTAAAGCAAGTACTATACCTAATATAAATGTATATATACTTTGAACTATATTTCCATGTTCTATTCCAAATACTAATGCTTGTACAACTATAGCTATACCTATTTTATAATTTTCTTTTAAGTGATTGAATATAATCCCTCTAAATATTATTTCTTCATATATAGGAACTAATACTACGATGCACATTATATTTAAAATTGAACTTGTTTGTGATGTTATTCTATTGCTTACTTCTTCATAACTTGGAAATAATTGAGTTAAGAAATCTATTAATATTGATAAAACAATGCTGAGTGCAATCCCCATCAATATAATGTACAATATATCTTTTAATTTAATTCTTTTTAACTTATATATGTATGCAATGTTTTTGCCTTCGCCACAAAATTTATATATAATAGCTAATGTAATAAATCCTCCTAAACTTGCAGCTACTGTATTATATTGATCACTATTTTCAAATAAAATATTCACAAATAATTTTCCAATACCTGTACTAATACTAACAACTATTAATAATCCAAATAATAGGCCCAAGGTCCTTGAAATTCTTTCCATAAATATTTCTCCTTTTAATTTAAAACTTTATCATCTATTAAAAATGAACATATTACCATTAATACATTTAAAAGTTTTTTAATCAATAGCTATGCACTAACATTGGATATTTTGAGGTTAAGATTGAATTAATTAATAAAATATATGAAAATAAAAATCTTTCTATATTATTCATTATTATTTTGTAAGCAATATACTTACTATTTCATTACTAAATAATTACTAGCTGTAAGCTTTGATTTTACTCAATCCTATATATAACTATATAAAATCAATATTAATTATATTATAAAACTTTAATTTAATATATAAAAATAAAACTTAAAACTATATTAAAACTAAGTTAATTCTTAGTTTATATTTTAAAATTTAAGAGCCGCTAAGTTTTAAGTAATACATCTAGACCTATTAATTTATTTCATTTGATTAATTTTAATTCATTCAATATACATTAATCTCTACGTAAAGATTCAACTGGATCTAATCTTGCCGCTTTATTAGCTGGTAAGAAACTAGCTAGCATACTTATCACTACACTAATTAATATACCCGCTAGTGCATATGTAGGAGTAATTCTTACAACATTAAAATCAAATGTAGTTCTAGTAAAGTGGTTTGCTATTGCCCCTATCCCATAGCTTGCTCCAATACCTATTAAGCCACCAAATATGCCAAGTAAAAATGCTTCTGTTACAAATATACGGCGTATATCTTTTAATCTTGCTCCTAAAGCCTTTAATACTCCGATCTCTTTAGTTCTCTCAACAACACTTATATTTAGTACAACAAGGATCATAATTGCTGAAACAACTAGTGATATTCCAGCTACTCCTGTTAATACGTAAGATAACATATCTATCATATCTGTAAACATTTCAATCATAGACTCTTGCATTGATCCTGTGTATCCTAAATCTTTCACTGCATTCTTAATTGAGTCTGTATTAGATTTGTCATCTGCATGTAGATAAACTGTGTTTGGCTCTAAATTAATCCCTTCTTTGCTAAACCATGAACTTATAGAATTATAAGGCATATAGGCCATATTTCCTGTACCTTCATATACCCCACTTACCTTAAAGCTTTCTGTTATTATCTTTTCATCCACTAATAGTTTAACCTCTACTGTTTTTCCAACTATATCATCACCTAACTCGCTAGCAACCATGTCTGAAATTAAGATTTCTCCATCTTTAGGCATCTTTCCTTTTGATAGGTTAGATTCAACTAAGTTTGATGAAGTTGACATAAAGTCCATAATCATTGCCTTTTTACCGTCATAAGTTATATAGTTTGATCCCATTGCAGTCAGATTGTAACCTTTCTCTACAGAATCTACATGATTAATTTTCTCTAATTTGTTAATATCATTACCTGTAATAGGTGTAGATCTTAGTCCATTCATCATTTGCTCTGATTGAGCCTCTTGTTGTTCTTTTATAGACATATTTTCTGTTGATTTAGTTTTATTCTCAGCAGGCTTATTTACCTGTATTACTTCAGGATTCACAAAGCTATTCATTTTATCTGTAACATATCCTGTAACTCCATTACCAATGGACATCATTAAAATTACACTCATAATCCCTATACTAGACCCTAGAGCAACTAATAAGTTACGAGAAAATTTCTCTTTCATATTTAATAAAGATAATCTCATTGCAGAGAAAAGCCCTAAGTTTTTATTTTTCTTATTCTTTTTGCAAACTTGTCTTTCTTCTATATGATTAAGTGTTCTTCCTTCCTCATCTCCTACAATCTCGCCATTGTCAATTTTTACAACACGGCTAGAATATGCAGCCACTTTTTCAGAGTGAGTTACCATAATTACCAACTTACCACGCTGTGCTATTTCTGTAATTATATCTAATACTTGATTTGTAGTCTCTGCATCAAGGGCTCCAGTAGGTTCATCTGCAATAATAATATCTGGATCATTTACTAATGCTCTCGCTATAGCAACACGCTGTTTTTGTCCTCCCGATATTTGGTTAGGCTTTTTATAAATATGATCTTTTAGCCCCATATCAGTTAATACTTCTAACGCCCTTTTCTTTCTAGTTTCTGAATCTACATTAGATAAGGTCATAGCCATTGCTACATTATCTAATAAATTTAAATGTGGTATTAAATTAAAACTCTGAAAAACAAATCCTATATTTTCTTTGTGATAATTTACTAACTCCGATTCTTTGAAGGTACCTATGTTTCTTCCTTTATATAAGAGTTCTCCTTCGAAATTTGAATCTAATCCTCCGATTAAATTCATCAATGTAGACTTTCCACTTCCCGATTCCCCAATGATTGAAACTAGTTCACCTTTATCAAAAGATACATTGATATTTTTCAAAGCGGTAAACTCTTCATTTCCTGCTAACTTATACTTTTTATAAATATTCTTTAGCTCTAATAATGCCATATTGGTCACCTCCATTTAAAAGTATTTTGAAATTATATCATACTTTTATGAATTAATTATGAAAGTTTATTTCTTTGTAAAAATACCTATCCATAAAAATTATCGCATGATAAAGTTCTTTATTTTTATTTTGACCTAATTTTTACTTGCACCTCAATTATTACCCTTCATATTAATAACTAAACACCATGCACAGGTTCAACCTTTTATAGAGTCATTTATTTGATAATTGATATATTTATATAGTTTTTAATTTTTTAATATTATATACCACTTACAAAAAACAAAGTCTTAAGAAAGTAGTTTCTATATATAAAATCTTTAAGTACAATAAAAAAGGAGTTCATAATTTTATAAACTCCTTTGACATTATTTATTGTAATCAATTCACTTAAAATATTATTACTATTTGTAAGCTTTGATTTAACTGGGTTACAATTTTAACTATATAATATTAAAATAATATCTATATTTTAATATTATATAATTTTAGTTTTAATTAATAAATAACTAATTTATAACATAGTTTTATTTCAACCTTTTACAATTTAAACATTAGATTATATTCGCTTTGTTCTATTGTTTTTAACTCTCTATAGTTACATTTGATACTTTTTTCTTTATCTCAAATATAGCTCCGTTATTATCAATTTGAATTTCAGATTTTCCATTTATATCTTTTTCATCAATTCCATCAATATTAATTTTACTTCCTTTTGGAATAGTAACTTTTATGTCCCCAATATCTTTATTAATATGATATTCATAGCCATCTTTAATATTTTTCAGATTTAATCTAATGTCTCCTATTTTAGAGTTTATATAGAGCTGTTTTATCTCTCCAGTATAAACTAAATCCCCAATATTTATATCCACATCTAATCTATCATAATCATCATCTAATATAATATCTCCAATTTTACTTCTAACATCAAGAAAATTAATATTTTCAGGAATCATAATTATACTTTCAATATTCGTAGCAGTTATACTTTCCTTACTTTTGAATAATGGATTTAAATATATATCTCCATCTTGAATTTCACAGTAAATACTATCTAATGTGTCCTTTAATTCTTTTTCATTTGTCCCACTAAGTTTTTTATTCATAGTTATTATAACCTGTGAGGAACTATGTTTTTTTATTTTTAATAAACTACAATTATTCTTTATAACTAGCTTACATCCTTCAACTTTAAAGCTGTATTCTGACACTTCTTCTTTACTATATTCATTACAATTTTCTTTAGAAAATCCTATTCCGCCTTTTATAAAAGTTTTTTTCATTATTTTCTCCCTTTATATTAACTGTACAATATTATTTTTTAGAAAGTTCATTCATAAGTTTAGAAAAGTATGTATCTCCTTTTATTAAAGTTTCATAACTTCCTTTTTCTACTATTTCTCCATTTTTCATGGTATAGATACAATCTGCTTTATTTAATAAACTTAGATTATGAGTTACTATTATCACAAGTCGTTTCTTTGACAATTCTTCTAAAATATCTTTCACTCTTTTTTCATTAATAGTATCAAGCGCTGCTGTAGGCTCATCAAAAATATAGACTAAAGAATCCTCAACTAAAGCTCTAGCAATAGATATCCTTTGCTTTTCTCCCCCTGATAAATTAATTCTTTCATTTATTATAGTCTCATATCTTAACTCTAGTTTATTTATTGTTTCTTCTAAATTAAGTTTTTCAATAACTTCTTTTATTTGTATTTCTTCTATGTCTCTTCCCATTTTTATATTATCTTTAATAGATTTGTTAAGTAATTCTATATCTTGAGAAACTAAACTTATAACGCTTCTGATATCACTTACCCCATACGATTTTAGTTCTTTTTTATTTATGCTTATTTCTCCATCATATGAATTATAAAATGCACTTAATAATTTTATTAAAGAACTTTTTCCTGCTCCAGAATCTCCTACAATTGCAAATATTCCTTTTGATGGTAGCTTTAAATTAATATTGTTTAAAGCATGACTTCCATTTTTATATTTAAAGCTAACATTTTTCATTTCTATTTCTTCAATAGATACAATGTCACTATTTCCATCACTAGATTTTTCAGTTTCTAAGTCAATATATTCATTAATTCTATCAAATATAGGCATTATACTTCGTATGTCTATATTGCTATTTAATATTTCATAAACTGGTTGTACTAAAATTTGGAAGTAAGTCCCTAGTGCAATTACTGTTCCTATAGTAATTGTTCCATTCATAGCAAAAAAACTGCCCATACCATATATAATAGATAGTGAGGTTATCATTATTGCATTACTAATACTTCCCATTAGCATATTTAATTTTTTAAACTTAATATTATTTAAATAGTTTTCTTCTATTATTTCTTTGAATTCCTTTTTTACTTGGTCTTCTCTATTAAAAGCTTTTATAGTGTTTATAGAGCCAACACTTCTATTGATTTTTATGCATATTTGATCATAACTCTTTTGAATTTCTCTCGACATAGGAGTAAATTTCTTTGATATTTTCCAATTAAAGAAGAAATAAATCGAATATAAAAAAATAACTATTAGTGTTACTTCCTTACATAAAAATAACATTTGAATTATTACCATAGCTATTAAAATTATATTCTTTAAAATAACAATAAAAAAATTAGCAATAAACTCACTAATACTTTTCCCATCATTACTTATCCTAGAAACAATAGCTCCATTATTGCTATTATCAAAAAAATCTATAGGAGCATTTATAATTTTATTGAACATTTTCTCTCTAAATAATATAGTCATTTTTTCACTAACGCTCATAAATACTATATTTTTTAAATATCCAAATATCGGTTGGGATATACAAACACAAAAGAACATCAGAATACCTACAATTAAATTCTTTAAAGAATCACTCGGAATTACGTTATCCACTAAATCTTTAAAAATCAATGGGACCTCAAATACGGCAATTGTATATAAAATAGTATATACTAGCCCTTTAAGCTCATACCACTTATATATTTTTGCTATTTTCCATAAGTCTTTTATAAATTTTTTCATATCTTCTCCCTAAAATATTTGTAAAATTATACTTACTTACTATTAATAACTTTTAGTAAGTTTTCATTATTAAAAATTACATTTTTTTCAAAGTCCTTAGTATTTAAAGCCTCATGAATAACTTTTTCTATACCATACTTATCAATTAATTTAATAAGTACACACATAGATATAAAGTATATATTTCCATGACTATAATCAACTTCATAAAAATTAATATTGATCTTGTTATCAAAATTTTGATTTTTAAAAGAATGATATTGATCTGAAAAGTATACAGCTAGTCCTTCATTTAACCAAGCAGGTAAATTTGTTTTTGATTTTAAACTTAATACTACATGAATAAATTCATGTAGTATTAAGTTTTCAACAGTCTCATTATTTGATGTCTTCCACTTGTCATAGTCTAAGATTAAAATAACATTATTAAAACTTGTCCCTATTACCCATTTAGGTACCTTTGTTTCAAGCAAATTTTCTAACTCTTGTAAATCATCAAATACATCTATTACAATTTTTTTATCAAAATCGAATATTTTTCTTATTTTATTTACTCTATTATAAAAATCTGAATAATCTCTAATCCCTTTTAATACTCTTAAATCTCTAGCGTAAAAATTAAGTCTATCCACAGCTACAACATCCTTTTTCACATCCCATTTCTCCATTTTGTTCATATGTAGAAATTATTGTTTGCTCAAGACTAAATTTCCATTTTTCACACTTTGGATCATTATTTATTAATCCATTATATGGACATCCACCCATACATATCGGTAATATTTCACATTCTATACATTTTTCATTTTCAAAAGGAGACCACATAATATAATCCATATTCATTGCATGCATCTTTTCCTCTGTTTTTTCATTAAGTTTAGCAACATTTCCAACTGCTCTATCTATATTTCCTATATCATTCCAACATTTATACATATATCCTTCTGGATCAATTACATAAGCGCCTGTATTATCAGCGCAGCAGTAATTTGCTTTTATACTTGGATAATATGGATATACCCCTGCTACTTTGTATCCTCTTTCAAAAAGTACCTTTTGATATTTACTATCTTCTTCTGCATATTCTTTTATGCTTAAGCAATTACTTGCTATAGAGCTACAAGCATCTGTATATGCGCTAACATGACCTAAACTAATATTTGCACCTTTTAAGCCTTTTTTCTCTAAAATTTGTAAAAGCTCCTCAATATGATCTATATTTGTTTTATCAATATTTATTCTTATAGCTACATTTGTAATTCCACCATCTATAAGTTTTTTTACATTGTCTACTATTTTATCAAATGTCTCATCCTTTGAATTTTTTAGTATTCTTCTTTGATTGTGAATACTAGGAGGTCCGTCTATTGTAATTTGAGCTCCATTGATTCTGTAATCTTTAAACATTTGAACTGTTTCATCATCGATTAAGTATCCATTTGTCACAATAAATGATGAATAATGAACTCCTTCTCTTTCAGTTATCTCTATAACTTGCTTAGAAAAATCCGCTATTATGTCTTTAGCTAATAGAGGTTCTCCTCCGTACCAAGTAATACTAATATTTTTTTTACGTTTAGCATTTTCTTCTACCAGTTTTATTAAAGAATCTTGAACTTCCTTACTAATCATTCCTGGTTTTGGAGTTTCATAGCAATAAGGACAAGCGAAGTTACATGCTAATGTTGGAGCAATTACTAATCCTAGACCGCCTTTTGAGAATTTCCCACTATAATTTCTATACTTTATTAGTTTTAATTCATCTATTTCATTTTGAATTATAAAGTTTCCATCTGACATATTTCCAACTAAATCTTTCATGTTTCCACTGATTTTATCTGTATCTATATTTTCTATATTTTCTAATACATTTAGAAATTCTTCATCTACTTCTGCTAACGCACAAGTTAAGCTATTAAATGCTATTGTTTTTCCATTTTCTAATTCTATTATTTTGTTGTATTTAGATTTTTTCATAGTTGATCCTTTCATCTCCCCAATATTGTATTTATATCTTTTTATTAAATGCCTTCGTGCTTTAAACCTAAATTTTAATCATAAAATGCTAATTAAATTTCCGCTTAACTATATTAGTTATTAAAACTATCGCAATTAGTGTTACAAACCATCCCACAATTGCTACTGCAAACATTAGTACATGTATATTTTGTACATATGCTTCCAATGTCAAAGCAAAATCCATCTCTAAAGTTTATTGATTTAATAATATATCTCATTTCATACTCTCCCTTTAACTAAAATTCATATTACTCTGTAATGAATAACATTATTCGATTTTTTAATTTCATATTTAAGCCTTATAGTATATCTACTTACTTTTAATAGTAATAACATATGTCTAGCTGACACATCGATGGACATTCTGGACTAGTGTTAGAAGAACAGTAATATATGCACATAGTGAAGGCACAATCTTCTGTACACAGACAAAATCCATGTCTATAACCTGTTGGTTTAACAATATATTTCATTTAGCCTTCTCCTTTCTCTAAAAAAAACCTGTACATGATAGAGACTCACAATTATAGGGCATGCAGCTACTATTAGATTCACAGTATCCCATACAGCTAAAATAGCAGTACCCTATTTCAAATCTTTTTGATGGTTTTTTTATAAATTTCATATTTTGTTCCTCCTAATTTCACTTAGTAAAATTTATAATTTACTATGATGTATGGTAACTTATACATCCAGAGTTTGTTCCACAGCCTGAATAAGTACCACAGTTCATTCCACATAAAGAACCACAATCTTGATTACAACTTAAAAAACAATATCCTTCTTCGAATTTTCTTGCTGGTTTTTTTATAAATTTCATTTGTATTCCCCTTCTTTTTAATTAAACTAAAATTAATACATAAATATATTGCAACTGTATACCCCACAATTAAATGAACAGTAATTATTACAGTCAATATCACAACTTAAAAAACAATATCCTTCTTCAAACTTTTTTGCTGGTTTTCTTATAAATTTCATATTTTTACTCCACCTATTTTTATTAGCAAAATTTATTTACTCCTTATGCTGGGTGATAACTTATACATCCAGAGTTTGTTCCACAGCCTGAATAAGTACCACAGTTCATTCCACATAAAGAACCACAGTCTTGACTACAACTTAAAAAACAATATCCTTCTTCAAATCTTCTTGCTGGTTTTTTTATAAATTTCATTTTCTAATCCTCCTATTTTCATTTAATAAAATATATAGTTTCCATCTCTGTAGTCAACACATCCAGAGTTTGTTCCACAATATGATGTACAGCTAGTATAGCAATATGCCTCTTCAAATTTTTTTACTGGTTTTTTTATAAATTTCATTTGTATCCCCTTTTGAAATATAGTTATAAATTCTACCGAAAATTTTTTAATTTGTTTAAAATTTTTTACAGGAGTCTGGATTATAACTATCTAATTATTTAGCATTTATAGTTGAAAAAGTGGAAAAGAAATTTAACATAAAAGTATAAACTTCATGCAATATAATCTAATTAATTACTTTTTTCTTTTCCACTTCAAGGATTTGTTATAAATTTAACCATTCAATATAAATCATTTATCTATCCCTTTAATAAGATGTCATAAATATAGATTTAGTTTCCATTATTAACTATGCATCCATTATTATTAGTTGTACAAGTACCGTAAGTACCCATACAGTTACTTGGACAGTTTCCAAAGCATTGATCTTTACATTCCATGCCAAAACAGAATCCTTCTTCAAATTTTCTTGCTGGTTTTTTTATAAATTTCATTAATATTCCCCCTCCTTTTTCATTTGATTAATTATTAAAATTCATTTTAAATTTAATTTCCATTGTTAACTATGCATCCATTATTGTTAGTTGTACAAGTACCGTAAGTACCCATACAGTTACTTGGACAGTTCCCAAAACATTCTTGACTACATTCCCATCCAAAACAGAATCCTTCTTCAAATTTTCTTGCTGGTTTTTTTATAAACTTCATTAATATTCCCCTCCTTTTTCATTTGATTAATTTATTAAAATTCATTTTCACTTAAAATATGTCTTTATTTGGCTCAAATTTAAGGAAATATGAAATTTTAATCTGTGTATCTGTTAAAACTTAAATCAATCTAATTCCTTGTATAAGGTTACTTTATTCCAAAATCTTATTGAATTCAATATTTAAGTATATGTTGTTGTTATATGGTATAAATTGCAGAAAAATTATAAAATTTGTATTATTTTTAATATTTATTATTATATTTTTTAGTCTTTGCTTATATTTTTTAACATACAAAAGAGGTATTACTATTTATCTAAAGATAAAAGTAATACCTCTTTTAATTATTTCCTCATAAACTATGTAAACTGCATATTGTTATTTAATTTTATGAACCTTTTATATTATTAGTTATAATTGCTAGTGTATATCTATTTACTATTTTTTATTAAATAAATCAACCTATTATAAGTATTTACCGTCTCATCTGATTTATTTTCATTAAATACAATTACTGAATCTTTGGTTTTGATTCTTATAAATGGACTTTCATTTTTATGTATATATACTTCCGACTCAAACTTATCTCCATTAACCTTATAAACTCCATTATTTGTATTTGGAGTATTACTCCCTGATCCTCCAGATAAAACTACTTTGTCTAATAATTCTACATCCATTATATTGTTTACTTTATATGTCTTATGAGTTATTTTAATTTCATTATCTTTAAATTCTATAGGTTTTAATGCTGAATCCATTTGTTTAAATAAAAAGTTTATAGAAAAACCTATTATTATAAACATAAACATCATAAAAATATATCCGTATTTTCTAATTTTTATCATATTAGTTTTTCTTACTCCCCCAGTTTATTAATTCTATATAACTTGTAAGTTTATTTAAATATACTATACCTTACATGTTTTTAATTGTCATTAAGAGTATATATTTATAATAAAGTAACCCTAAATTTAAAACTTTTCTTCATATTATTCATTGTAATCAATTTACTTACAATATTATTACTATCTGTAAGCTTTGATTTCACTACTTTTTCAATTTAAGCTTATGTTTTAACTAAAATTAAACATATTTTCTTATTAAAATAAACTATATTATAACTTAGTTATTTATTAGTTTTAATTTTAATCAATCCAACCTATACATTGATACTCCTTATTATAATCTACCTCATATGGGGTGCAATATTTTATATTTGATTCTCCTATAAACCTTCTAATAATTCCCCCATGTGCAACAATTATAATTTTATTAAATCCACGTTCAAGGTACTTATCTAATACTGGTATAACTCTATCTATAATTTCATTAATTGTTTCCCAATTCCTTTTATCTCCATTTGAATATTCCCCTTTACATCTAACAAAATCTTTATGTAGCTCATCTAATTGTTCTAATGTCTTATATTGATATGTTTTATCAGGGCACCATTCGTGTAAATCAACATCTACTTCTATTTTTATGCCTGTATTTCTAGAGATAATAGCTGCAGTTTGCAATGCTCTTGTATACGGAGAAGATATTATAACTTCACAATCCCACAAATCTGTATTTTTAGAAATTCTTTCTGCCTGTTGAATCCCTAAACTTGATAATGGAGCTAAATCTCTACCATGTCCAATAAATCCTCTTTCTTCACAAGGTAAATAGTCAGATTCACCATGTCTTATAAAAACTACTTGCATTTTAAATTCTCCCTTTTATATACCGTATATTTATATTAACCTCACTAATAAGTTTTATTAAGTAATAATATTGTAATAACCATACTTACAATATTATTACTTCCTGTAAGCTGTTATAAACTTATCTTATAAGAGCGATATGTATCTATTTGCTTAAATCCTATACTTAAAACCTCACCTATCTTTACAACATGCAAGCTCCCATGAAAAATCTACAACCTCTTTAATATTCTCTATTTTAGCCTCTATAACCATATCCTACCTCCCCTAGCATACTATACCTTTAATTTTAGTAAATTCCACCATATAATATTCTTTATACAAAAAAAGGGAGATAACAATGCACCTCCCTTTTAATTGTTTAGTTAACTATATTTAAACTTAAATTACTAATTTCATCATTATCTCATCATCTTCACAATTACCGATTTCCTTAAATCCTAACTTATTATAAATGTGAATTCCATGATCATTTTCTATGCTACAAGTTAATACAACATCATTTGATACTCCAAATGGCTTTGATCTTATATATTCTAAACATAACTCCAAAGCTTTAGTTCCATACCCATTATTTTGATATTTTTCATCAATCATCATATGCCAAATATTGTACATCTCTTCATCATAATCATAAATAACCATAACATACCCTACCATAACATTCTCTTTATAAATTCCAAAAGGAGTGCATTGATTATAATATACATATGCTTGCGCCAAACTACGAATAGGATGTGATACAAACTTATCTTGGTCTTTTCCAAGCTTTAAATTAAAACACTCAACAAAATTGCTTTCATCAATTTTTTTCAATTTTAATTCTTTGTTCATAAATTTCCTCCATTAATTTATGGGGGAACTATTAGTTTTCTATCCCCCTATTGTTTAAATAACTCAGTTTTAATGCATTGTATGTCATAATGACCAACTCCCTTCAATTTTTAATGATTACAATTAAATTTTATCATAGCTTAATTACCTATAAAACACTAACTATAATACAAATTTATATTTAAAAATATATAAATATTGATATTACATGTGATTTATACAAATATTTGTTACATCAGCCTTAACATTATCCAATATTAGTTATGGTATTTTTGCTTATTCATATAAATTTTATGAAGTATACAAGTAAATAGTATTAATTTATAAACTATAATACTATTTGCATACTTATACTAAATCTTTTTTAGAGTAAATATTTATAGATATTTTTATAGATATTGCTAAAATAGTTAAGGACAGTATTATTAAAATTATGTATTTTATCATATTTGGAACCCTATTTATTATATTTAAATGTATATGCTTACTTTGAATCCATTTTACGATTGCCGGAAGTGAAAGTGGCGAAATTAAAACAAAGCAAGAAGATATATACTTTGTTTTTTCTGTTCCATATTTATACTGTATCGGAATATAAACTCCAAAGAAAATTGCTATAACTAAGAACGATATTAGTATAGAATTTATACTTAAAAAATTCATCTCTATAGGTGTTATTAATGCTGCCAATATGTATAGTACATACGTTATGATAAATATAGATGCTATAAATAAGTATTTAGACTTAACTATTTGTGAACGAGAATATGGAATTGTTGTTAGTAGTATACAACCTTTATTTTTTTCTTCTAATCTAGATACCGACCCATATAATATAAACTCTAAAAATAATATAGTAATAATGAAACTTATAAAACTACTATCAAAACCTCGTGTCTGATAGTTAATAAAAATCGGCCCTAAAATTGAAAACATTATGAAAAATGGCCAAAAGTTTCTAATCATTATAAAGTCTTTTTTTAGAAGGTTAAACATTCATAGTCTCTCCCTTCTATGTAAGCTGACATTATATCCTCTATATTTGGCTGTATAATTGTTATATCATACTTTTTATCATTAAAAATTGATATATCATGTATAATACCTTCAAAGTACTCTCCATAATAATTTAAACTTATAAATGATTTCTTTACCTCTTCATTTAGTATATTTTGTTTTCCTTTAATAATTTTGTGCGAACTTATCAATGTATCTTTCCTTTCATTAAAAACAATTTGTCCCTTATCTATTAAAATTAATTTATCAGCTACTTTTTCTAAATCTAACGTTGTATGAGTGGCGTAAAATACACCTTTACCGCCCTTTTTCATGAACTCTACTAGGATATTTATTAATTCATTTCTTAATGATGGCTCAATACCATTGGTGGGTTCATCAATTATTAAAAATTTTGCTTTATGAGAAAGTGCTATTGCAATTGAATATTTCATTCTCATACTTTTTGAAAGAGCCTCTATCCTTTGATTTAATTTTAAGTTAAATCTTTTTATATAATTATTAAAAACTTCATCATCCCAATTTTCATATGCAGAAGAAATTATATTTTTCATTTCTTTTAAAGATAGATTATTATAAAAATATCCTTCATCTAATACTACGCCTATCATATTTTTAATTTCATTTTCATTCATGTTTATATCTTTTTCAAAAAAACTTATGGTTCCACAATCCTTAAGTATTTGTCCCAAAATAGTCTTAATCGTTGTTGTTTTTCCAGCTCCATTAACTCCAATAAATCCCGTAAAACAATTTTCCTCTAGTTCAAAACTTACATTTTCTAAAACAAAATCTCCAAAATCCTTTTTAAGTCCTTCAACTACTAAAATATTTTCCATTTTATTCACCTTTAAAAATTTTAATTCCATGTTCATTCTTTTAATTACTATAAAAACTTCTCTGCTCACAATCTTTAATCTCTAATGATTTAAATATAGGGTCTCCTAAATGTAAGAAGTCCTTTATATATTCAGATTTTTCATGGTAAATGTCTTTTATACTCTTTTCAAATATGTTTCCTATCCTACTATTAAAGTACTCTATTTTATCCATTGTACAGATATTTATATCCCCATTATAAGAAATTGCTACATGAGGAGTTAAAAATCCAAAACCTTTACTTCTAAATCTTCTTCCTTCTGTAAACGCTACATTGCTTTTATATTTTTTATTTATTTTCCCTACTATATCATTTACACATTTAAAGTCCTGTATGTTTAAATATAGTTCACTATCCACATTGTCTGCCCTTCCCATAAAAGTTACAGGTGTGATTTCATAATCTCTAATCCCCAAATTATGTATCCACTCTGCAATATCTTCAATTTCGTGGATATTTTTTCTTGTAACTATTGTTTCTACCTTCATTTTTACGTTACTCTTAGCAAGTTTTATTATATTATTTTTTACTGTATCTAAAATATTTGGAATTTTAGAAAACCATGTGAAATAATCATTATTTAAACTGTGTAAATCAACTTTTGTATATATTTTCGAACTGTTCTTAATGATTATATCTACAACTTCATCTGATATCCCTACTCCATTTACCAAAAGTGATATATTATCAAAGTCTAACTTAATTGCATGTAATAATACTTCTTTAAGGTTTGTATAAACTGTAGATTCTCCACCTGTAAACTCTATTTTTTTTACACCTATATTTTTCAAATCATGTAACACTCCTTTTATATGTTCTAGTGTTATACAACTCGTCTCTATACAACTAAAATTTCCAAAACAATGCATACACTTTACATTGCATTTATTTGTTATCTCAACTGATGCAACATGTGGGTATATGTACTTTTCTATTATATTCATATTAATTTTTTGTGTAGATTCTTGTTCATTGATTTTAATTCCATACAAATTTGTTATCTTATTTAAAAACATAGATAGTTTCTCTCTAGTTTTTTTGCTACTTTCATTATGCTTTGTTGATAGTAAATATATAATTTCTTCATATGTCTTTGTTCCATCTATTAAACCTATTATCTCTACAGTGTTGTTATTTAGTTTATAAGTCTGAATGTCATCTCTAGTTAATCTTTCATTTTTATAATTATTTTTTATTGCTAATAATGATCTCCCAGTCTCATATTTTCTTATTTCTAAATCCTTACTCCAATATAAATATTTATTGACCATAACGTTCCTCCCTTTAATTTAACTTTTAAGTTTAAATCTTTCACTCAGGTAATTTAATTAAAAAAATAAAGTCTAAGTATAAAAATTTAAGTTTTTATAAGTTTGATAAAAGAGATTTATAAAAAACAATTTAATAAATTTTGCTTTATTGTAAATGTCTTATAAGTTGTTTTCCCTTTCACAGTTATAAAATATCACTGTGAATTTTAATCATCAATAAATATACACAACTTGCAAGTATATAGTATAACTTGCTTCAAAATTCATAAAAATGTGAATACCTGCTATCTAAAAAACGCATTATCCATTGAGTAAAATTCAACTCAACTCAATCAAATGTATTTAAAAGTTATTTCTTTATTTCAATTGTTTCATGCGTAAAAAAGAACTAACTTGGCTTTTATTAATAAAAATCGAGTTAGTTCTTTTATTTAATTAAGAAACTTATTTAGGGTAAATAAAGAAACTTATTTAGGGCTTTTTAATTTTTTTGGTACTTTTGGTTGGTGATTATACCATAGGCAAGTTTTATTAGCAGATAAATTCGCTACAGACATTGCCATACCTCCAACACATTTCATGCTTTTATCTAACAGTTTTTTCATATTTGGTGTCCCCCTTATTTTTAATTACTTGTAAAATAAGCATAAAGTTTATCCAACATAATGCTAATGCACTATACACCGTATACTCATATACTTGTTGGACTTGTGAACCTATAATTGTAAATAATAAGAATACTGTAACTCTAATTCTTGCTTTTTTTTGATTGCTAATTAATTCATCATTGTTTAAAGGATTGTTAGCATGCTCCGCAGGTGATAATAAATATATACTAGTCCAATTAATTGTGCTTATAGCTATTATCATCACTTCTAAGTGTATGTCGTGTATGCTATCGGCAATTAGAATAGTCGCTAGGTACATACACAGAAATGTCAAAATACACTTTGTATGACTGCTTGCATGATATCCACCTGAATATTGTCTAATGTAGCAATAACATCCTACAAAGACTAATGTTTGTAAAAACTTGTTTAGAATAATTCCTAGAGTTAGTACTAAAATTGAATTTATTAGTGAAGAAATTAATACTTCAAATCCATAGGAACACACCTCAGTATCTTCACTTTCTATAAAATTCCTATCCTCTAAAAAATATGCTATCTTCTCTGACAAAAGCTTTATCATATTGACTCCCTTGAAATACTTTAATTATTTTATAACATATAAAAATCTAAAAGTCTTAATTTTAGTATAACTTGTCATTATACAGTACAATTGGTATTAAAATATTCAAAATAAACTTATCATCTGTATAATCTATTACAACTTCTCCATTATATTTTTTTACTGATTCCTTGATACTTTTTATTCCTAATCCATGTAAAAACTTATCTTTCTTATCAGTAATAACCTTTCTATCTTTAATATTTATCTTATTAGACTTAGAGTTTTCTGCTTTTAATACAAAGAAACTTTCTATTATCTTACCTTCCAAAGATATATACTTATTACAATCGTTTATCTTTTCACATGCTTCAATAGAATTATCTAACACATTTGAAAAAATACTACATATATCTTCTAACTCCATAAAGTTACATTTAGTAAAATTTATATTACAATTGAAATTTATATTGTTTTTATCACAAAGTTCTTTCTTATCACTTAAAATTATATCAAGTAACATATTTCCACTATCAAATGTGTTATCATAACTTGTCAACTGATTTTCTAAGTTCCTTATATAATTATTTGAACTATACCCATTTTCATTTAGTTTTTTTATGCATATAATATGGTTTTTCATATCATGGTACAACTGTCTTGTTTTTAATTGATTGTCTTTAACCTTCATATAGTACTTATACTGCATATCTACACTTTTTTTCATTACTTTGTATTCTGCCAATAACTTATTGTCTCTTCTAATTTTTCTTATAACTAAAATAATCGAAATGTTTGATAAAAATAACAATATAGAAAAGTTTAATATATGTATTTCGCTTATTAAACCTTGTTGAGAAAATTTAAATAAATATTTAAACACAATGAAAAATGATGTAATGTTACCAATTATCGGAATACCTAAACAAAAAATATCTTTCTTATTTATTTCAATTTCACTTTTAATTATCTTGTATATAACTATATAAAAAATTAATATAATTTTTCCTAATATAATTGATTCCAGCCTATAAACATTATTTGAAAGCAAATTACTCATATCATGAATAGAGTTAGCCCTTATTATAAGACTCATACTTAATGCATCTATCCCTAATAAAACCATCCAATACATCAATATGTTTACTATCCCTGTGTAAAAATCTATATCGTAAGTTGTAATATAAAAAACAAAAGTTAATACTATAGATATTGTTATTCTACTATTCGGATATACTTCTGTATGTAATAAGAACAGCATAAAAACTATAATAAACAACATAATTATGTTAATTTTAGTTTTACTAATTCTTTTTTCACTTGTATAATCAAAAATCTTTTTACATCCCCATAATTCTATTATTGAAGAAATTGTGATAACACTTTCCCAAAATAAGCGGCTCTTTAACATAACGAGCTCCCTAATAAGCTAGTGAGTCTAACTTTAAACTCTTTATATTTACCTCTACTTACAGGAATTTCAATATCATTGATTATTATAGAATTGTTTCTTAACTCATTTACTTTCTTTAAATTTACCAAATAGCTGTGATGGCACCTGAAAAAGTTATAATTTAGAAGTTTTCTTTCAACTTTTTTCATACTAACTTCAATTGTGTAAGTCTTGTCCTTTGTGTATATAGTAACTTCTTTTCTTTGAACCTCAGCATATAAAATTTCGTCTACTGGAAGAACTATAGTTTCTTTTCTAGACTCTATAGATACTATACTATGTCTGTTTAAATACTCCGATATACAAAGCTTTAATTGTCTTTTAATTTCTTCATATTCAAGTGGCTTAAGTAAATATCTATAAGCCTTAACTTCATACGCTTCAAACACATACTGAGCTATAGCTGTTGTAAAAATTATTTCTACATTGCTATCAAACTCTCTAATTTTTCTAGCTGTATCCATTCCTGATAAATCATTCATTTGGATATCTAAAAACAAAATATCTGCTTTCTTAGGATAAGATTCTAATAATTCTTCTCCTGATGAAAACTCTAGCAAATTGTACTCTAAAAACTCTTCCTCTAAAACCTTACATAGAAAATCCCTTAAAATAGATCGATGTACAAAATCATCATCACAAATAATTATTTCTAAACTCATAAAAACCTCCTTATTAAAAGTCAATCCATACTTATTTTTTCATCCCATTTCTTAAACGCCTGTTGTATACAACTAACTTAATACAGTACAGATCTTAAATTAAGTTTTTATCTCTGAATTTCATTTATATTTAATTTTAAGTGTATTTACACATTTCTTATTAGTCAATTTATATTAATTTCTATTTTTAGTCTACTGTGTTAAGTGAGTTGTTATATAGCTACATAACAACTCACTCTATATTTTCCATATCGGTTTTAATTTCAAAATTTTTAGTCTTTTCTATTTATGTTTCTATCAAAATGTATATTCATATATCTGATATTTTGTTTTCTACAGCCTTATACACTATTTAAATCGTGTATTATTCATGTGTTTATTAAGATTAATATTTTTTATTGAAGTATATATTGCATACAATAATATTTAGTATTATTGTGCTTATAAGAAGTAATAAAGATCCAAGTGACACCATACTTAAAGTATCCATCATCGCTGTCCAATCCTCTATATTTACTAAATGGTTAATATAAAAAATTTGTAAACATAACGATATCCCACACGCACTAAAACTGGCTATAGATATAATCCCCCAATATCTATTTCCAACCTTATTTTGCATTATGATATTACCCATTGGAAGTATACATGCAACTAATCCAAGCATTAAACTCCCTCTATTTAATAACCCATAATCCATAATAAATTTTTCCTCCTACAGTTCTCACTTATATATTATTTTAAGTGAGGCTAATTATCATTATTTAGTAATTAACAACTTTGATTATATTATATATTTCATTATATTACCAATTATAAATTTGAATAATTTTATATATTCAATCAATCATCAGTTATATACTTACTTTACGCTGTATAATAAAATTAAAAAGTTTAGAACATAGCAATTTAGGAACAACATCCCCTTATTTTAGTTACTATACTTAAATTATCACGTGATGAAGGTAGGTGCTAGCATGAACTATAGTGATGTTATATCACAGTGTATTGAATTCATAGAAGAAAATATAAATAGCGAACTAACACCAGATTTAATTGCAAATAAATGTGGATATTCAACTTTTCATTTTTGTAGAATATTTAATATTTGCCAAGGTATGACTTTGATGGACTATGTTAAAAAAAGAAGATTATCATTGGCAGCTACAAAGTTATTTGATGGAAATAGAATTATAGATGTAGCTTTGGAATATGGATTTGATACACATAATGGATTTTCAAAAGCATTCAAAAAAGAATATGGATTTACTCCTACACAGTATATAAAACGTATGGAGGACTATTATTTCAACAAAGAATCAGTATATAAAATTGGAGGTTATATTATGAATCCTGTTATTGTAAGTAAACCTGCATTTAAAGTTGCAGGTTATGGTATCCAAACAAACATTTCAAATGGCAATTTTACTAAAGATATTGCTTCATTTTGGAGTAATTATAGTGGAGAAAATTTAGAAAGTAAAATGTATGAAATTCTAAACCCAAACAAACATGGTGAAGTTGGTGTGTTCATCCCATCTAATGATAAAAATGGAGATGCTATATACCTTATGGGTGTAATAGTTAATGACTTTGAATCTGTTTCAGAAGATATGATTACCATAGAAATTCCAGAAGCAACATATGCCGTTTTTACAACTCCACCAGTAAATACAAGCAACGATTCATCTCAAAATGATTTTGCAAAAACAATAAAAGCTACTTGGAAATATATATTTGAAGATTGGTTTAGTAAAAGTGATTATGTATTTGATGAGGATAAGATAGATTTTGAGTTTTATGATGAAAGATGCCACTTCAGAAAAGATACAGTTATGGATATTTATGTTCCTGTATTAAAAATATAGTTTTTTAATTATATAAGTTTATAAGTAAAAAGAGCAATATTTAAATTGCTCTTTTTGCTACTCAAAATATATATTTTAATAATTAGATTTTTTAATTTGTATATAAAAATTCTAATTATACATTACTATTCCAGTTATTAAAATCCCAACAAAAACCATAACAACCGTACTGCAGATCGTTACGAAGTTTTTCACTTTAACTTTATTTTTAAATAACTTTTCAATTACTATATAAATCCCTATTCCAATAAGGCCTCCAACAGTATTTGTAATTATATCAGTTGTATCCTTAGCCCCTAACCCTAGTATATACTGAATACATTCAAATGCTAAACTTGTCCCGATTATGATGCAAATATTATTAGATATTTTAGATGCTGGATTAATTATATTTAAATAAATACCTAGTGGAATAAATAATATCACATTTCCTATAATATCTAGTTTATTAAAATTACCATTAATTATATCATTAAATGGAATTAGATTAACTGACCTAAAATATTCCCTATTTCCAAACAACTGTAATGGCGTTGAATATTTAAATAAAATCTCACCTACTACAACTAAAACATAAAATACAAACCCCGCAATAAATAAATTATTAATTATCTTTTTCATTTTAAACCTCCCTCGATGTTATATTTTACCAAATATTTAGTAAAAAAGATAATATTTCAAATTTTAAAAAGTTCCCTCATGTCGTATTTATATAAAATTTCCTTAGTTATTTTTAAATTCTTCCTTACATACTAAATAATAGTATAATTAAATATATCCAGTTTTTGTAATTAAGTATTATCAAATAGTAAAAGTTTTAAGGGGGAAGTAATGAAAGAAATTAAGATTTGGAAGATGGCTCTAATATGGTTTGGAACAACCTTTTTAGTCTCTTTAGGAGAAATACTATATTCATTATCAAGTTTTGGCATGGCATTAAGTAATATACAGTTTAATTTTATTACGTTTTTATCAATTCTAGTCATAACATTAATATCAGGAAAGGTAAATTCAAACTTAGTAAAAGAACGATTTTATAACTTCAAAAAAGCCTCTAATAAAAAAGAAATATTAAAAGTTGTATGTACCCAGATATTTTTATCTTTTGGTCTAGCTAATTTAAGTATTGGAATTTTAGCAATTGCTAATCAAAACAAAGCTTTAGAACTTTTAAATGATTCTTGGGGAAATCCAACTAATTTTATGGACTTGATACTTCTTCTTATTGTATTAGTAATATTAGCTCCAATTTTAGAAGAAATAGTTTTTAGAAGAGTTCTTTTTAAAAGACTCAACATGAGATTTAGTTTTATTTTTTCATCAATTGTATCTTCTTTAATATTTGGACTTGGCCACGAAACTTTAGGGATGTTAGGCGCTATAGCCTTTGGTATCGCTTGCTGTGTACTATATAAAAAATATAATAATTTAGTAGTATCCATCTCAGTACATTCACTAAATAACTTATTTGCAGGTATTTTTATAGTTATAAGTTATTTTGCTGGTACGTTAAATATAAAGGTAACTAATATTACTAACTTGGAAATTGCATTTTATTTAATATCTGGTGGATTAGTTACTTTAATAGGTCTAGTAATCTTTATTAAATTTATTATTAAAAATAAGAAGTACCTAGTATCAAATTAAATAATATAGAAGAGTTCCCTCATGTCGTATTTAATATAAAATATTTAATGAAAGGCGTTATCTTATTTATAGATAACGCCTTTATAAACTTAATTTATGGTATCAGCCTATGTCTGTCTCTTGTTATAAGCGTTGCTTCTCTTACATTTTCAAGTCCTAATATTTTACTAACGATTCGTTCTAACCCTATTGCTAATCCACCATGCTTAGGTACACCATATTTAAATACCTCAGTATAACTTAGATAGTTTTCAGGATTTAAACCTTTATATTTTATATTATTTATTAACATATCATAATCATGGATTCTTTGACCTCCTGTCGTAATCTCAATTCCTCTAAATAGTAAGTCAAAGCTATGTGTTTCATTCTCTCCACATGGCATAGTATACATTGATCTTTTTACCGTTGGATAGTGAGTTACAAATATAAAATCACTTCCTAACTTTTCTTTAGCATATTCACATAGCAATTTTTCTGCCTCTGGATCTAAATCATTTTCTAAATTTATTTTATTATATTCTTCTTTTAAAATTTCTATAGCCTTACTAAATTTTATCCTTGGAATACTTCCATTTATATTTGGAAGTTCTACGTTTAGTAAATTTAAATACTTTTGAGTTTCTTTTTTTAATTTATTTATTATAAATTTTAATAACTCTTCTTCTAACTTCATAATATCTTCTTCATTTTCAATAAATCCAAACTCTAAGTCCATACTTACATATTCATTTAAATGTCTGTTTGTATCATGTTGTTCAGCTCTATAAACATGCCCAATTTCAAATACTTTTTCAAATCCAGCTGCAACCATCATCTGTTTATAAAATTGTGGGCTTTGAGCTAGATATGCTTTGTTCTCAAAGTACTTAACTTCAAAAACTTCAGTTCCACCTTCTACCCCTTCTGAAACAAGTTTTGGTGTGAATATTTCAGTAAAACCTTCACCAATCAAGTATTCTCTAAACCCATTAACAATTACATTTTGTACTTTAAAAATAGCATTAATTTTTTCATGTCTTAAACTTAAAATCCTGTTATTTAGCATAGTAACTAGATTTATATTTAAATCTTCTTTATTTATTTCAATTGGTAATTCATCTTTACATTTGCTAATTACTTCAAATTTCCTAACTTCAATTTCAAAATTATTTAGTTTATTATTACTCTCTTTTACCCTACCAGTTATCGATACAACTGATTCTAATTTTATATCTTCTGAATTAATCAATTTATTATCAATAACACATTGAACTAATCCAGTTCTATCTCTTAATATTACAAATGTTATTGATTTTAAAGCTCTTATACGATGTATCCATCCTTCAATTTTAACTTCATTTTCTATATAATTATTTAATTTATTTATCAAAATTCTTTTCATGTTATTAATCCTCCTTGTAATTTAAAAGTATTAAAAAAACCCCTTGAGATATTGATCCCAAGGGGCGAAGATTCGCGGTACCACCCTTTTTGACTTATATTATAACTTTATCAAGCAAAATAGTTCCATAGAATGGGCCCTATTCTATAATAATAAAAAAAGCTTTCACTTCTATGATAGAAGTGAAAGCTATATTCACGGTGCCATTCTACTTGACTAAAGTTAAATAACTCTAAGTCATCTCTATTACATATAACGGTGTAACCCGACTCATCCTACTTTATTTCAGATAAGTTTCTCTGGGATGTCTTTCAATATTCCTTTTCTCATGGAGCTTTCACCGACCTCCACTCGCTTTGGATACTTAGTAAATATTTACTCTTCCCTTCACTGAAGTTTTAATATTATTTTACATTATAGTATGCCTTTTATTTTAAAATGTCAATCATTATTTTTGTAAAATGTATATTAATTTATTCAATAACTAGTTTTTAAGATTAATAATTTTATTAACAGCTTATAAAGCCTTTAATAAATCCATCAATAAAAGGAATAAAAGCTCCTATTGTAGCTAAACTAATTCCTGCTTTTTGTATAGAGTTTAAAGACCCAAAATTTTTTCTAAATCCAGTTAATAAAATAATTACTCCTAAAAAACTTATACTTCCTCCGACTGCATAAATGCTATCCATAATTTTACCTCCCTGTAAATAAGTATCCACTGCTTTATTAAGAATATCATATATACCCAATAACTTCCATAAAATGGTATTATTTTATATATATACCTACAATTCTAATTAATATAAAAACAAAAAAATAACTATATTAAAACATAGTTATTTTTCTGTTTTTATATTAATTTAACTAAATTAAATACTTTATATCTGTATATTGCTCAATTTTAATACTGCTCAATTTTAATACTACTCAATATATACAGCCTTATACAAATCTCCAGCTAAATCTGCTAATTTGTTTTTATCTATAACCTTATATCCTAATTTATCTTTATCTAAAATATTCTTTTCAATCAATAGGTTTAGAGTTCTTAATAAATGCCTATAACTACTTCCTAGATTTTCTGCTACCCCTGATAAACTTTCATCAAAATCTACATATTCTATTTCAGAATTAGGTTCTATCATTAACTCATTTATGTAGCTTGCTAATCTATTTTCAAGTGGATACAGCAAGTTTATGGAGCTACTCGTACTTATGTCAGCTAATTTTTCTGCTAAACGCAAACAAGAAAATCTTAAAAACTTACAATCATTTATAAGCTTAACTCTAGCTATATCCATAGGTATAGCTAGACAATTACATGTACTTAGTGCTTGCAATGTTCCTGATGCTACTTCTTCATTTATAAATTCTAAGTCTCCTATAACTCCAAGTGAATTATAAAAACTAAGAAGGGAAGACTTCCCATTTGGCAATGTTTTAAATACTTTAGCTTTTCCTTCAACTAAAAAAAGAAAATATTCTAGCTCCTCCCCTTCTCTACATAAATACTCGTTTTTTTCAAACCTAAGAAGTTTTATGTCATCACTCATATCTTTTTCAAATAATTCATCTATTTTAAACTTATTATAAAACGTTTTTATAATAAATCTGTCATCTATTTTTTTCATAATAAACTCCCCTTTCATAAACATACATAAAGATTATATCTCTATATATGACATATGTCATTATTAATACTTTCTTTCTATGTTATATTATTTATTAATCTAGCATGGAGGTAAAATATATGAATTATTTAATTTCAATTTTAACAGGTGTAGTTTTATCTATAATGGTTGTTCTAAATGGGGATCTTGGAAATGCAACTGGAAACTATATTTCTAGCGTCATCATACACTTTGTAGGTCTTATTGGAATTATACTATTACTTGTTGTGACTAAGTCTAAGATAAAAACCCTTAAGGGAATACCTTTTTACATGTTCTCAGGAGGACTTATAGGTATATTGACTGTACTGTTTACTAATATTAGTTTTACAAATCTTGGTGTATCTCTTACTGTTTCATTAGCTTTATTAGGCCAACTAGTCACATCAATTGTTATCGATCACTTTGGATACTTTGACTTAGAAGTCACTAAATTTGAAAAGAAAAAAATAATAGGATTAGGAATAATAATCTTAGGTATTTTTATTATGACATTGTAATAAGGAGGTATTATTTATGTTTTATGCACTAATAGCTATATTATCTGGAATTTCAAATGTGATTTCAAGATCGGTAAACTTTGTTTTATCTGAAAAATTAGGAGTTTACCAAAGCACACTATTTAATTATATATTTGGTCTCGCTGGTTCAATATTGATCTTATTTATAAGCGGTGAGGCTTCTAAATTGTTTGCATCTACTTCTTACGATGCTAATTGGCTTGCTTATACTGGAGGTCTTGTTGGTGTGGCTGTAGTATCTTTACAAGTGTTTTTATCATCTAAAGTTTCATCATTTTATTTAACTTTATTGTTATTTGTGGGGCAACTATTCACTGGAATAATTTTAGATTTCATCCTGTCAGGAAAAATATCTATTTGGCAAGTTGTTGGAGGTATATTAGTTATTATAGGACTTTCTTATAATTTATATGTCGATAGAGTTGAAGAAATAGAGGTCGCATCACATTAAATGATGCGATTTTTTTATATCATAAAAAGATAATAATTAGGAAATACTTTAGAAAGGTTTTAGAAAGATTTAAAGCTTAAAATAAACTTACTAGATACACAAATATAGAATAATTTAACCTGTTAAATCCAATACAGTTTATTTTTTGCTTTTTTAATTATTAAAAAAATAAGAATGTATTGACTGTATTAACTTTTAACTCTCTTAACTAAAATATTGTTTTATTAAACAAATAAAAAAAGAGGTGTACATTATGAATCAAATTATTACAAAATATCAACTTAAGCTTTTTCCAGTTATAGCATCAATGCTATTATTATTAGTTACATTTAAAATTGATATAATTAAATCAGATACTATGGGGCTATATATGTTTAAAATTGTATCAGTTCCTTTATTATCTATTGTTAGTTTAGTTATTGCTTTTGGAAAGAGTGGGTTAAGTGATGTATTCTCAAAACCTATAAAGCCTATAAAGAATATAGTGGTATGGTATATAGTGTCTTTAATAGCTAGCTTTATCTCTGGAATTTTACTAACTGTAGTTTTTAAACTTAATTTACACAGTAATCCAGGATCTGAACATATTGTTCAAACACTTATATCTTTACCTTTTGTATTATTATTTGAAGAAGTAATAAGTATATTTGTTCTCTTAGTTGTTTCAAATTTCACTTACAAAAAAACTGATAACTTAAAGTTAGCTAACACAATTGGAATTGTATTAAGTTCTATATTCTTTGGATTGTTGCACTACTCTACTTACTTTAATGGTAATGTAATGAATACACTTATTCATATTCTTTTTGTTCAAGGCTTAGCTAGAATATTTTTTAACTTAGCAGCATTAAAGTCAAATAGTATTATTGTTCCATGGATTGTCCATGTTGTGTTTGACTTCACAACATTTGGATTAGGTACAGTTATGTTATTCTCTCTAATGTAAAAATAAATAAATCTTTGTTATTGCAAAAATAGCTCCAGGTAATTGAATTTAATACTTAGAGCTATTTTTTATCTTAATTTAAATTTTCATTAAACACGTTATCTTCTAATTTATCTGGTAATCCTATTGTAAACTTACTTCCTTTACTTATTTCGCTTTCAAGTCTCACATATCCACCGTGAAGATCTGCAATATATTTAACAAGTGTAAGTCCTATTCCGCTGCTACTTGCTTTAGTAGCACCATTGCCTTCTACCTGAGAGAATCTTTTAAATATGAAATCCTGATCTTCTTTTGAAATTCCTATTCCATTATCTTCTACGGTAATCTCAATATATTGTTCAACTTCTTTTATATATACTGTAATTTTTCCACCTTCTGGAGTAAATTTTACTGCGTTTGCCAATAAGTTTATTATACATCTTTCAATTTCTGTAGCATCGCATGAAATAACCTTTTCTTCTATCTCTGGATCAATTACTAGAGATAGCCCTCCTTTTCCTTCAATAAATTTGCTCATATTAAGTGCGGCTTCTTCAACAATATATACAATGTCATTATTTTTTTTATATATTTTATACTGCCCTGTTTCTATTTTAGAACTATCTATAATATCATTTATTATCTTTAACAAATTATCACAGCTTTTACTTATGATATTCATGTATTTTTCAGACTTTTCATATGTTAAATTCTTATTAACGTTATTTATAAGTTGTACTGTCGATGATATAACATTTATCGGGGTTCTAAGCTCATGTGATAAATTTACAAAATAATTATTTTTAAATTTTTCATTTTGTATTATTTCTTCACTTAATTTTTTATTCTCTTTTAATTGTTTATTTAAACTCTTAGTTTTTTGGTTTACTAAATTATGTAGTATCTTAACATAGTTAAAAATATATACAATTATTGATACAATAATGACTATATATATTAGATAAGCTAAAGGAGTTTTCCATATAGGATTTTTAACTTTTATACTCATCTTTGTTTCTTTTGTCAACTTACCATGCCCGTCTCTAGCTCTTAACTTTAACGTATATTTACCTGGATTTAATGATTTAATATCTAAAAAGTTTTTATTATCTAGATACGTCCACTGCGTGTCCAAACCTTCAATCATATACTCATAGGTTGTTTGACTCAAGTTTTCATAATTAGGCAAGAAATACTCTATAAATAAATCATTTTCTTTATATTCTAGTACTAATTCATTTCCGTCATAATTTAATTTATTTTTTCCTACAAATATGTCTCCAATAACAACTTTATTTTTATTTGAAATAGGATTCTGTATTTCATTTGGATTGAAATATATAAATCCATTTGTACTTCCAAACATAAGGTTTCCCTTTATAGTTTTCAAACTAGAGTTTAAATTAAATTGATATCCTAATATTCCATCCATTTTTGTGAAATTTATTATATTCTCACTTTTTATATCTAATTTATTTAATCCCCTGTTAGTGCTTATCCAAATATTATTATTGTTATCGACTAAAATAGAATTAATAAAATTATTTGTAAGACCGTCTGATGTAGTGTACGAGTTAAATCTATTTGTTTTTATATTGAATTTACTTAGGCCTATATTAGTTCCTATCCATAAATTTCCTGAATTATCAAAGCTCATACAATTTATATTATTACTTATTAGTGAGTTTTTATCATTAGAATTAGAATTGTATTGTGCCATTACCCCTTTTTCTTTGTCATATTTAACTAATCCAATTCCAGTTCCACCCAACCATAAAGTATTATTATCTTCATTATCTTGTAATATATATTTTATTCCTCCAGGATTAATCTCAAATCTAGTTAAATTTTCATTGTGATATTTCTTTTCTCCAGTTTTAGTATTAAAGGAAATAAGATTAGTTGTGCTCGCAATCCAAATTATTCTATCATCATCACTATACATATAGTTTGCTTCTGATGAATATCCACCTTCAATTAAATGAGTTTTATATGTTAAATCTTTTGTATTAATAGATACTATAACTTTGTTAGTTACAACATCTATATTATTATCTGTAATTTTGAATAAATTCTTTATGTATTGACCTCTTAAGTCTTTGTCAAAATCCTCTAGGTTTATGTTTTTTTCTAAAGATCTAGTTTCTATATTATATATATATATTCCATCATACTTAGTAGCTACCCAAATGTATTTATTGTTCATGAGTATAGATACTATATTTTTGTCATATAAAAAATCTGTTTTTTTAGCATATTCATAATTAGTATAAAATCTATTTCCTCTATTTAATATATTTACCCCTTTATCAGTTCCTACCCATATAGTTCCGTTCCTGTCTTCATAAAAACACGATACAAAGTTACTAGTAATAGAATTATTTTGCCTAGTATCTTTTTTAAACATATCAATAGTTTCATCTTTAAGTGAATATTTCATTATTCCATTACTACTTGATATCCACATATTATCTTTACTATCAATTAAAAGCGATTTGTTATTATATATATTTTCACTCATACCTATATCAGCATAAAAATCCTTAATTTTGTTTTCTTTTAGATTCTCATAATTTTTAATTCCTGATATACCTTTTTTTCCTTTTATTATATCTGAAATAAAAATACCATCTTTTGTTGAAATCCACATTTTACCTGATGAATCAAACTCTATATCATAGATAAACGGTTTATTATTCTTTATTTCATTTTCACTATATATTACACTTAAATTTGTTTTATTCACTATATTAATTCCAGATGTTGTCCCAACCCATAAATTATTATTTTCATCTTCTTCTATGCATTTTATATATGAGTTAGTCAGTGAATTTTCAATACTTTTATCATGATATAAAGCATCAATAGTTGATTTTTCAATATCTATCTTAATAAGACCATTTTCAGTTCCAACCCACATAATGTTATTATCGCTTAGCAAAGAAGTTATTTTTAAGTTCCCTAAATTAAATTTACCTTTCTCTAAATCCTTCATTCTTACAATAGTATTTGTATCTTTAACTAAGAAATCTAACCCACAATCTGTTCCTATCCATAAATTACCTTTCGAATCTTCTTGTATAACATTTATATAATTTGAACTTAATTTATCTTCATTATCAAGATCACAATTATATACTTTAAATCTTTCTCCATCAAATCTATTTAATCCATCTATGGTCCCTATCCACATATAACCTTTGCTATCTTGGTAAATTGAAGTTACTTGCTCGTTTGAAAGACCTTGATCAATAGATAGATGTTCAAAGTTTCCTATATTCAACACTTCTGCCGATACTATTATCGGTAATAAAATAGTTAGGATTAATCCTAAAAATATGCTTATTGATAATTTAGTTCTCATATTCTTACTCCCCCAAAATTTTATATAAGTATCTACTATTTATTTTTTCAACAATATTATATTAAAAATTGATAAAATTTTCAAAATAAATTTAATAAAATGTTTTATGAATATACAAAAAAAATCAAATAAATTCTAATTTAAGGATAAATATTCATTCTAAACTCTCCATACTATACTATTTTTCTACTTACATTAGATAACTACTTTCTATTTTAAAAATAAAAAAGAACTAGTAAATTTAAAACTTATTACTAGTTCTTTTTATTATATTTTCAATAATCATTATTATGGTTTTACTACATTAAAGGCTATATTGCTTAATTAATTTTACTCAGCTTTAATTTCTACTTGACCAGTCCAAGATCCTGATATTTTCCCAATCTTACTAATATTAATGTCCAAGTTAACAGGATAATCTATAGGATTAAATCCTGCGAATGTAATAGTGCCTTCATTTACAGCTCCAACTTGTCTTATCCCAATATCTAAAGATTTGTTTCCTTTTTTCAATTCAAAAGGTAATCCATCTTTAGATTCTAAAAACTGGAGTTGTGATACTTTGTCAACTTCTTTCCCTCCGTAAATCTCTTTTCCTACATATGCCTCAGGGGCCTCTACCTGTTTTCCATCTACTATACCATCACTTTTTAATTCTAGACCTTCTATATCGTATTCGATAGGTGCTAAATTTCCATTTGCAGTTTCTATTTTATAGTTTACAGATACACGACTTTCAGCAACATACAACCCAGTTAGATGTACTATAATATCTTTGTCTTTAATTTTAATATCTAAAGGTTTAAATTTACCTTCTTTTGTAGAGTCTACTACAGATCCATCTTCACGCACTAACCCTTTATTCACAACATCATCTTCTAGTACATGCTGTGAAAATAAGTTATATGTAGCCATTGCAACTCCTGAACCACCTATAAATACCAATAATGACGCCGCTGCTACTGTACTAATCTTTTTCATTTTATTCATATTATTGAATCTCCCTTTTATTACGTTTGATTTACTTTTTCTATCTAATTTTGAATTAAATGTATCCCACGCTACTTCAACATCTATTTTATTTTGTAAGTTCCCATGATTTTCTAAGCTAGTTTTATAATCATCAACTTCTACTAATTCATTAAATTTATGTTGGCAAACTTCACATTTATCTAAATGCTTTGAAACTTTTTCCATCATATCTACAGACATTTCTCCATCTATATAAGACTGTAATTCTCCACTTTCATAGCATTTCATACATTTACCTCCCTTTTCTTTCTGTGTGTATTTTCTTAAATTTATTTTGAGCACGTACAAGCATTGTTCCAATAGAAGACTTTTCTACTCCTAATATTTCAGCTATTTCTTTATATTTAAAGCCTGAGTACCTTAAGATTAAAATTTTCTTATCTTGTTCTCGTAACTCATTCATTGTATTTCTCACATTCTCTATTTCTTCTTTCTTAATATATCTATCATCTAATGTCTGTACATCTATAGTTTCTAAATTTAAACTTGCTTTTTCTATTCTTAACTCGTGCCTTTTTTCTGATCTAATATGATTATATGAGCTGTATATGGCTGTTTTAATAAGCCAAGCTTTGATATTTTCAATTTCTTTCCAGTTCGTTTTATATAGTTGTATAAATACATCTTGAGCAATAGATTCCGCAATTTCTTGACTTTTAACAATCTTCATAACGTATTTAACTACATATGTATATTGAGATTTAAAAATTTCCTCAAATGTCATAATTACTGTGACCACCTCCTACTGTTGCTGATATATATATCAATATTTTAAATCAATTTTCTATAGAAAAACCTTACTACTAGTATTTTGTGTCTTACATATATATAGAAACCACATTCATATTTTTTATGACACTTTTTTTGATTTTTTATTTAAATTCAAATTTTTATCCTTTATTGCTTTATATTAGAACTATATTTAAACAATTATTATATCAATTTTAAATTTAAACTCCTATTACTTAATATTTGTAAAAGCACCTTACTCAAACACAACTCATATATTGTTATTAAATCTATAAAAGGAGTGATTTATATGTATAATAGCCAAAATCAATATCCATGGCCTTATTTCCCTAATATGCAAATGTTTAATATGTTCCCCTATCCTTTCTGGGCCTTTCCTCAAATGCAAAATATGAACCCCTATAATTTTTGGGGAAATCCACCAATGCACAACCAAGGATTTCAAAGACCACTTCCTCAATTGAAGGATTATGGTCCTAATCCATTTGTAATTAATATTGAGGAGGCAACTGAGCAAAACAATACTTTCCGCACTGCTTTATGGACTGGAACTGATTTACAAGTTACATTAATGAGCATAGATATTGGAGATGATATAGGGTTAGAGGTTCATGAGACTGGTGATCAATTCATACGTATTGAAGAAGGTCAAGGCCTTGTTAAGATGGGTGACAGTAAAGATAAGTTAGATTTTCAAAAAATGATTTATGAAGATTATGCTATCATGATACCTGGTGGTAAATGGCATAATGTAATTAACACAGGAAATAAACCTCTTAAATTATATGCTATCTATGCACCTCCTGAACATGAAAGTGGTACAGTTCACCAAACTAAATCAGATGCAGAATTAGCTGAACAAAACTCTAGATACTAATTAAGGTTAATTTAACTAATATTCATACTCAAATCTAGCTATATTAACTTAGACTACTTAGTATTTTCATTAGGAGTAAAAACCCACATATTCTAAATATGGTTAGTTAAAATTTCAATATAACTTCTTAATTATAAAACTTTATAAAACAATAAAATAACTGTATGAAAACTTAGTTTTTATACAGTTATTTTATTGTTCTTATTTTCATTTAACTTAAATAATCTTTACAAGTAAGCATATCACTTAATCTTTACCTAATTATAAATCAAAATTTTAATTAATGTCGATATTTGTATTTAAAATCCAGTTGATATATATTACGTTTAACGATATACTTTTATTACGGTTACTGATATATATTTAACCGTAATAAAGTGAGGTGATACTTTGAAGGATAATGTTAAAGGTGGGGCTCTAACAGAGGTAACATTGTATATTTTATTAGCACTATATAACCCTAACCATGGTTATGGAATAATGCAATTTGTTGAAGAAAAAACTAATGGTCGTTTAATCTTAGGCGCAGGTACGTTGTATGGAGCAATAAATACACTTGTAGATAAAAAATGGATACAACTTGTTAGTGAAGAAAAGAAGAAGAAAAATTATCTAATTACAGAATTAGGAAAAGAGATTGTTAGTAAGGAATTAAAAAGATTGAATGATGTTTTAGAACTTGCTAATCAAGTAGTTAAGTAAAAGGGGTGTAATTTTTTATGAATAAATCAAAGGTGTTCTTTGATATTGAAAAAGAAACTAAATGGCTTAATAGCTTAGCAAAACAAGGATATAGATTGACTGGTAAGAGTGGGTTCACATATCGTTTTAAACCTTGTGAAAAAGGTGCTTACATTTATCAAGTGGAAAAAAGAAAGCCTTTTACCTCTGATGAAAATTTAGATTATCTAGATTTTGTATCTAGCTTAGATATTAATACGGTAGCTATTCAATGGGGTTGGTTTTACTTTGAGAAAGAAAATAACGGAAAAGAGTTTGAGATATTTTCAGATATTCAATCAAAGATATCTCATTATAAAAACCTTATTTTTACACTTTTAATAATAGGCTTTTTTAGTTTTTGCATCTTTAATAATTGTTTAAATTCACCAATAGGATCACAAGGGCCTTATATATTTAATATCTCATTCCCACTTATAGCAAACCCATTGTTGATGGCTGCTGTAGCTTTTACAATTATAAAATACTTTATTAAAATTCATAAATTAAAAAAGGAAAGATTCATAAATGAATAAATAACCTTTTTTATTATAAGAACCGTCTCACTTTATTGTGATACGGTTTCTTATAATTTAATAACATGTTAAAATTTTTATAAAAACTCCTTAATTTGATTTATCAAATCTTCCTTGTTTTCTTCTAGTTGCTCTAGCCTATTTACATTAGCTCCAGATGGATGTGGAAATCCTTTAAGAATTTGTCTTGTATTTATAATTCCTTCTTCAGATAACTTATGTAATACTTCTTCAACAGCTTTTCCTAAAGGTATTATTAATATATCTTTAAAATTTTCAATATCTTTAAGTTCTTTAATAAAATTATCATAAACATATTTCATTAAGAACTCACTTTTTAATAATTTAGGTGTATGACCTGAGTAATTCTGTTTTTTTACGAAGACAGGATAAGGTATAAGTGATACAGTGTGTAGTAAATAATCTTTATCCTCAAACAATGATGAACAACTATTTATGTTTAGCGCATCATTGAGTTTTATATCATCTAACATACTAATTATATTTTTTCTAAGTCCTCCACTAAATCTACCTGCCACTTTACACTTATATTGTATTTCTTCAATATCTGTTCCTGACTCTAATTCTTTTCTAGCAGTTGAAATAGCTGTGCTCATTTGCTGAAATCCTGGTGTTATTCCAATAATAAACACCTTGGCTTTTGGGTTCAAATATTCATTATGTGGAGCATAATATATTTCTATATTCCCTTCTCTTTCTATAAGAAAATCATCTGTCAGTAATTCATCTTTTCCATATTTATCTTTTATCGAAAGTCTTTTTATAACTTCTTCATATTCATACAGTGTTTTTTTCATATGATTATACCTCTCTGTATTTTATCGCTTGCTAGTATTTTTTTCTTTATAAGTTATATATTATATTTACCATTGGTTATTATGTATTTCAAATTTAAATATTAAAACTAAACTAATTTTCTAGTTTCAACATATACTTGCTGTACTTCTCTTTAAAAAACGCAAAATCACCCTCGTTCTTAAATGCTAAGTCTACCCACTCATCATTACATAAATGGTATACGTATCCTTTTTCCTTGTGTACTATATAGTAATCAGCCATTCCTTTTAAACTATTCACTACTTCTTCCTCAATTAATTCCCTTATTAATTTCTTGTATCTTATATCTTTAACCTTACAACTAGTATAAAAATTATGCACTTTTTTAATTCCTACCTCATTTGATTCTCCTAAATCTGTAACTATACAGTTAAGGTTTTTTAATATACGTTTATTGAATATATATTGATTTATTCTTATATTTGATTGTGTATATGTAGGTTCACAGTATAAGTCTTTGCGTTCATATTCTCCATCTTCATTTTTTATAATCTCCCATTGATATTCATCGTACTTATTTATTATAAAGAATATATCATCATTATCATTAAATAGATCCTTAAATATACGCACTGCTCGTATATATACTCTTTCTAAAGCTTTATTATCTTCACAAATTGATTCTTCAATATTATTTTTTAAATCTAATTCTAACACGTTTTTGTTGACTCTACAAAATGGCTGATATAATTTTAAATTTTCATATTTATTGACTATGTATTTTTTCAATTCACTCATAATTTATATTCTCCTACGCAAATTTTGTTAATTACAATGTTTTTCTTATTGAAATCTTATACCCTAAGTTAACTATTAAATTGTATAAAATATTAGCCTTTGATTTTCTTAATCTAATATATATTGATTTTAAAGAATAAAAGTTTCTTCTAAACCACATATATCCTTCAAACAATTCATCTTTGCTCATATTCTTAGGTTTAAATGCTACTTTTGTCTTTCCATTGTAATATGACCAATCCTCAGTTAATAATCTATCCTCTTCTTTTAATTGATAATATAATGGAGTCTTTGGAAGTGGTGTTAATATACTAACTGTAACACCGTCAATACCTAAAAAATTACACATATCTAAAGTTGTTTTAAATACTTCAGTTGTATCAGTATCAAAACCAAATATTATTCCTGCTTGTATGCAAATTCCATATTTATGAACAGAGTCTATTAAATCTTTATATTTATCTACGTTGTTCAATCCTTTGTTTACACTATTTAAAGTTTCTTTTGAAAAAGATTCTAATCCTACAAAAAAGTAAATACATCCTGCTTTTTTAGCTAACTTCAATAACTCCTCATCATTGCATCTTTCTAATGTAACCTGTGCTGCCCACTTTTTATTTAACTTACTAAGTTCTTTTAATAATTCTTTTACATATTCAACATCCCCAAAGAAATTATCATCCCAAAATACGAAAAACCTACTTTTTATATTTTTAATATCATCTATAACCTCATTTACAGGCCTTTTTCTAAATGAATCTTTATATATTTGTTTTAGATTACAGTAAGAGCAGCTATATGGACATCCTCTTGTTGCAAAAACTGCACCTTTAGTAAACCACCTTCCTTTTATTAAATCTCTTCTTGGTATTGGAATTCCTTCTAACGATGGAGTATTTAAACACTTATATTCCCTTTTATAGTTTCCATTATAAAATTCTTCTAAAAATACTGGCCAACTTTCTTCAGCCTCCCCTATAATCAGTACATCACAATGTTCTTGTGCCTCATATGGTAATAAAGTTGCATGAGGCCCTCCAAAAGCAACCTTACTCCCTTTATTTCTAAACTTTTTTGAGATATTATAACAATGAGGTGCATTTGCAGTATTAACCGTAATTACAACTAAATCAAAATTTTTTTCAAAAGGGATCTTTTGATTGTACTCATCTATTAGTGTAATTTCATATTTGCTTTCATCAATAAATGCTGCTAAATATGGCATTGTTATTTGTATAAAGTTGTTTATTTGCCTTTTTCTAAATCTATTAATCTCCTTATTTTCAGGAGTTATCATTAATATACTTTTTTTCATGTCGCCCTCCAAATGCTTCATCATATTATTTACCATTTCTTTCTAATAAATCTTACACATATTACATTATAATACTTATAATAAGAAAAACCGCATCACATTATTGTGATACGGATCTAGGTTACATTCCCATAATATCTATATTTTATAATTATACTACTCATAGCTAATTTTCATATTTTTACTGTCAAAGTAAACTAAATCGCCTTCACTAAAGTTCCAAACAGCTTGAAATTTAGTAGGCCTATTTACTCCATTAACTACCTTATAATCACTTGTAACAGCAGACCATTTTTCATAAGTGTTAGTATCTGAAGATAGCCTCTTCTCATCTATAAAGTGAGTCATTTCATAGTTTTCATTGAAGTAAAAAATCCCTGTAGTTTTTCTTCCATTTTTTCTTATTGTTGCCTCAACACTATAATCATCAATTTGTTTATACGTAATATTTTCTTGAAGAGCAAGACTTGGATGCATCATACATTCTGATAAATATGAAGAGTCAATAATATCAAACTTAGTATTAAAAAGTGTTATGTTCTTTGCAAGTGTACCTTTCATTTTTGCCTTTCCATCTTTGCAAATATCTATACCTTGAAATGGTATTCCAAACATTTTTGAATCAATTAATGCTACTCTCGTAGGCTCTTTTACAAAATCATATACTGTATAATCAATTTTTATATTAGGCTTATTAACCCCCATAGAAAATTCTACATCCTTAAAATCAAATTTAATTATACTCGCACTTTCAATTCCTACATATCCATTTTTAATAAAATACTTTTGTATAACTTCCGGAAGAACTTTTAAATCGTCCTCAGTGATTATACTCTTAGGCATTTTATTTGCCTCAGAAAGTTCTCCGACAATACTGCTATATTCTTTTTTTACCGGAGAATATGGAATCATTAAGTAAACAATAATAACTACAAGTAAAATAAAAATTACTCCAATCACTATTTTTCTCCCCTTTTTCATATTAATTTATCTCCCTAATCCAAACTTAATATATTTTTTTCTAGCTTTTTCATAACCAACAACATACTATCTAATTCATCTTCTGTTATTCCATGATATAACCTTTCTATAAATTCGTCTTCTTTCTCTTGTCTATTTATAAAATATTGATAGCAATTATCTGTCAGCGATATTCTTAGAGCTCTGCTATCATTAACGTCTTTTTGTAACTCTACAAGACCAGCTTTTTCCAAACTAACAGAAAGTTTTTTTACATTTTGTCTACTATATCCAATTATTTTTGAAACTTCTGTAAGAGTAGGACTCTTCACTCCACTTCTTATTATTGAAATTAATAAAAACCATTGCTTAGTTGTAATTTCACTAAAAACTTTGTCTCCTTCATTTTGAATTCTATTAGAAAGAAAAAATATTGCTCCAAATATGTATGCTTTTTTTTCAAACATTTTATTATCACCTCAAATACGTAACTAGTTACCTTTTAGTGTAAATTAGCTCTTATATATTGTCAATCTTTTGTTTTATTAGATAAGTATGTATCAACGTTTGCGTCAACACATACTTATCTAATATCTATAAAATTATTTGATTGTATATACTATTTAACGAATACATACCATATAAAACTACTCAATATCTATTTTCATATCTTTGTAATAATAATTCATATCATTTTCATTAATTTCTCTTAAAACTCTACAAGGATTACCAATAGCAACTACATTTGAAGGAATATCCTTAGTGACTACGCTACCTGCACCTATTACTGTATTCTCTCCAATTTTTACACCTGGAAGTACTACTGCACCTGCTCCAATCCAAACATTATTTCCTATATGTATAGGTAAGTTATATTGAGCTTGTTTTCTTCTTAACTCTGGATGTATAGGGTGTGTTGCACTTGCGATAACTACATTAGGAGCAAACATAACATTATTCCCCACAAATATGTCTCCATCATCAACTAAAGTAAGATTAAAATTAGCATAAACCCCATTCCCAAAGTGAACATTTTTACCACCCCAATTTGCTCTAAGTGGAGGTTCTATATAGCAATCTTCACCTATTTCAGCAAACATTTTTTTTAATAGTTCACTTCGCTTTTCTTGTTCTAATGGACGTGTTTGATTAAAATCATATAGTAAATCTAAGCATTTTAATTGTTCTTGTACTAATTTTTCATCATTGCAGTAATACAATTTCTGATTATACTGTCTATCTATTATCTCTTTTAACTCCATTTTCCCCTCCTGAATAAATAATATAATTTTTTATATTATAACATTTTATATGTATAACTAAATAAAATCTATACATACTTCATTTTATTTTAACTGTATTATAACAATAAAATAACTATATAAAAACTAAGTTTTTATATAGTTATTTTTAACATTTAACTAATTTACTTTTTAAGAGTATGCTCAATTCAAGTTAATACCTTAAGTTAAGCATAAGTATTACAAATATAATTTATTTTATCTTAACTTATATCTTTCACTTAATAAATTCGGTATTTCTCTATACTTACTTAAATCGTATATTTTTTTTACATCGTCAATTGAATTTGAGAAATTTAAAAATGCAATTGAACTTAACTGAGAAACCTCAACTAATTTTTTATCTTTTAATATATTTTCAGGTATTTCCTTTGATAAAAATACATCTTCCGAATATAAGAAAATTATATAATTGATTAACGATAACTTATCATCATTAGGTAATTCATTAAATTTCCTATAAAAATGTTCATATCTATCATCGCTTGAATCTATAAACATCATAACTATGCTCGTATCCTTTAGTGGAAAAATACAGATATGTAAGCTTTGTATGCTATATTTTCGTTCTTTAAAATATATATCATTTACAATTTCTCCATCCAAATCTGTTACAAGAGCTATACTTCCTTGAAATGCAAGAGGTACAACATAGTCTAACTTCTGATGATAAAATTGATAGTATTCTCCATTACAATTTAATTTACTTAATCTCTTTGCTTTATCATAATTTCGCTTGTATTCATCTATTTCAACATCCTGAATACTATGCATATTTCGAATGAAGTCTAATGCAAAAGGATTTTTCTCACCTATTATTTCATATAATGCATGATCATTAGTTCTATTTCCTATATGCCTTAGAAAGTTTTTCATAGCTATCTGTGCTAACATTTTAGGCGTTGCCTCATTTTCATAGTTATCTGGATTTTCATACTCTTGAAAAATTGTACTATCACACTCTTTACATATTATTTGAAATGTTCCTGCATTTTTAACACCTTTCTCCTCATCTAATAACGGTATATTTATTAATGTGTTTGAATAATACAAATATCCATTAGTTGATATGTTTCTTAAACAAAATGCTGGTACTGAGTGTGAATTACAGAAACTAGACTTCTTTTCATTGCAATGTAAACATCTATCTCCTTTAGCTCTTTTTCTTGTTTGTGCCATTATATGTCCAAACTCTTTTTTTCTAGCTAAAGCATCGGTTCCTATCTCACCTTCATATAATCCAAGTTTAAAAAATTCTATTTCTTTCATACTGTACCCCTTTATTAAATAGCTAAAAATATATCTATTAAATCTTTAAAGTTACTATATTTAATAGGCATAAAATTAAATATTTTACGTGGAAAAGAAGAAACGTATTTACATTAAGAGGTTCTTCTTTTTTAATCCTGTATATGAATTCACTTTATAATATCTATACTTAATTATATCATTTAATGCTTTTTTAACTTTATTTAATATTAAATTTTTTACTTACATATAATTTTTTAAAGTTCCCTCATGTCGTATTTAGGGTTCCCATGTGTCGTATTTCAAATTGAATTTTACTATCAATTTAATTTGCATTTTATGTCTAAAAATTAAACTTAACTTTATTATAGATATCTAATCTTTTATTAAAAAGAAAAAACTAGTAGAAAATTCAGTTCTACTAGTTCCCTACTTACATCTTTTCAGTTTTATCTCTATCCTAAATCCTCTACGTTTTTCTTATAGATTCTATCTTTCTTCATATATAAATAAACTCCGAATACTCCTATAGCCATTATTATAAAACACGCTAAAAATGCATATTTCAAATATATATCTGCACAAAATCCTATAACAATGTTTATAAAAGCAGAGAATAAACTTCCTATCATTGAGTAAACTGATAAAATAGTAGCTCTATTCTTACTTATAGATTTATTTTTAATATCTAATACAATTGGTGAAATCATTGATATTAATCCACTTAAAGAGCATACTGCAATAATACTTATAAATATGTTTTTAGTAAATACTAATATTAACACACATAAAAGCATCATACTTACCATTGTTTTTAAAGTTTTCACTTGCCCAAATTTTTTGCTAATTACATGGGTTTTAAAAGATAACATTGCTAGAAGTTCTGAAAGTGCCGTTATATACCCCAGAAATCTTATATCCACCCCTATACTTTCAAAGTGTAATTGCCCTAAATTTACACTTATTCCATAGGATATTTCAGATATTATAGCTGTAGATATAACAAATATAAACATTAGCTTTACATTCTTTATATTTTTAAAACTATCTTTAATTATGGATTCATTTTTATTATTAGAAATCTCTATCTCTACATCTTTTGTAAAACAAATAGTAATAATACTTAAACCACATGCAACAACTGTTGCAACTATAGCTGATTCTATGGATATATTTATGAAAAAGAATGATGTTATTGATGAAATAAAAAATGCTAGGCTATTAAAGGCTCTATATCTACCAAAAACCTTCTCACTTTCTTCTGAATTGCATGATTTATATAGAAATGCTATATCACATCCAGAGGTTCCTGACACCCCAATAGCAGTTAATATTGTCTGGAATAAAAATCCCATAAAAGTATTACAAAATAATAAGCTAAATCTTGCTAAAAAGAATATTATATAAGATATTGTTAGTGTCTTTTTATATCCATATTTATCTGCAAAATATCCCCATGGAATTTCTGTCAGCACTATTATAAATAGTAATATAAATTCTAAAAAGAAAAATTCACTTATCGATAAGCCTCTTTGTGTTCTATATATTAAACTTACAGGACCATAAAATACTAGTCCTTGTAGGAATGCTATTAAATACATTAATTTTAAATTTCGTTTCATTGAATTGCCCCCTAGTTATATAATTTTTAACTAATAGGGGCTTAATCTTGCAGATGCATTTTACATCCCTCCGTTTTTTATTTATACAATTTATTAT
>NZ_JAWDJM010000198.1:0-3138 GCF_032465715.1 Paraclostridium sp. MRS3W1
CCTTTTTATTATATTTTCCTATTTAAGATTATCTATTTTTTCTTCTATTGATGTAAGTCTTTCATTTACTAGTCTTTTATCAGATATAACCTTTTTTATTAATTTATAAATTACTATAGGAATTGCTATAATTAAAATTGTATTAAATATTTGAAAAAATAATTCATATGTAAAGCTCATAATATATTACTCCTTTTTTCATTTTAGATAAACCCCATTAGTTAAATAATTCCCATATGAATTATATCATATTATAAATTCATTTAAAAACTGATTACTTCCTAAAAATAGCAAATATATTTAAATCTTGTTGTTTATCTCTAAAATTAGCATATTTCTTTAATAATCCTTCATGCTCAAACCCTAAGTTTAATAATAGCTTTTCAGAATACTTATTTTCAGGGTAAACAATAGCTTCTATTCTTTCCAATTCCATGAATTCAAATCCGTATTTCAAAATAGCACAAATTGCTTCAGTTGCATAACCTTTATTCCAAAATGCTTCACCAAGTTCATACCCTACTTCTGCTCTAAAATGGTTTTTATTCCAACAATGAAAACCGCATGTTCCAATAATTCTATTTGTTTCTTTAAGTTCTATTCCCCATCTGATAGACTTTTGATCCTCAAATGCTTTATGAAATTTCAAAATAAGATCTTCTGCTTCAGATAAATTCTCCATTGGGTATTTTCCGTAATATTTAGTCACTCTTTCTGAAGATAGTATTTCAAATAAATCATTAATATCTGTAGTTTCTAACTTTCTAAGTATAAGTCTTTCAGTTTCTATTATTGGAAATTTGCAACTAATTTCATTCACCTATATTCCCCCCTCTAAATATTTATTGTTTAACTAAATAGCTCTATCTATAATTTAACCCCTTTATATATTAGTATTTTCTTTCTTAAACTGTTGTAATATTTTATAACCATCACTTGTATGGCCTACATAAGGATTATAGAAATACTTTATTGGCAAAATAGTTAATAAAAATTGAAATGCACTGAATATAAATAATGCATTAAATACTAGCATTAAAATAAATGGTAAGCTTACATTTACTAGACAAGTATACATCAAAATTGAAACTATTAATGTTGTCAGAGGACCTCCTAAAATTATCCAAATTGACTTGATTTTATTATTTACTTGGCTCCAATTAACATAGCCATAAGATACATCTACTACAGATTTGTATCCATTTAGATTAATTAACAATCTATTTAGTTTTATCTGCTTATTTAAATTAGAGTTTCCTATATTAACAGTTACATTTTCCTTTGAAAAAATCAAAGCTGGAATTGCATGCCCTAACTCATGAATTAAAGTTAGTATGGGCATAAATATAATATAAACTAATGGATATAATATAAAATCTATAAATCCCATAACATCCCCCATTCAACTTAATTGTATAAGACAAATTATATATTTTTTCTTTTTATATTTATCAAGATTTCTTCTTTCTTTTGTATCCATTTATGAAAAATACTACTGATGCCATTAAAGAAACTATTCCCCAAAATATATTATTCTCAGGATTAAACAATGGTGTTGATGATGTGAAACATACTATAGCTGTTACAAACCAAACTAACGCTCCACAAAAAAAGCTTCTTCCACTTTTCAATATATCCATAATATCACCACCTTTTAACTTTAAAATATATTAAATATATAATTGAGTTTCAATGCTCTATTATTAACATTCTATGATCTCACCATAACTCAATTATCATTATTAAACATTAAATTTTTGATACAATTTCATATATACTTAAACTATCATCTAAAACCAATTAATTATACATATATCTTCAAATCCCTTTTTTAAAATTAACTTGCTTTAAATAATTATTTTTATGTAGATTGATTCTAATACAAACCTTATATAAAGTATAGTTTGTAAAGTCTTTTAATTGGTTATAATCTGCCAATAAAACATCTTATACAGAGTAATACATACGGGACTTACACTAGAATAAAAGATTTTCAATTAAGGATGCTTCAATTTATTTAAATTAGGAGGGAAAACAATGGGGTTTATAATATGGACGCTATCTGGAAAAAACCTCAAATAGAAGAACAGAATATACAAGCCTATAACAAAGCCTTGGGCAAACTATGGTGTGTATTTGGTTTTTTCTTTATATTATTAGGAACACCATTTTTATTAGGAGAAGAACAAAATTCTCCGCTTTTTATAATTTCAATAATAGGTGTTATTTTAGAAGTTATTATATTAATGGCTGTCTATACAATAAAAATTGAAGGAAAATATAGAAAGAAATAATAATATATACCTCCAACTTGTAAGACAGTTTTTATAAAAAATATTAATATAATGCAAACAAAAAAGTAGGAGTATATCAATTAATTGGTATACTCCTACTTTTTTACTTCTATACTCGCAAGTCTTTCATCTACTTCGTGTAATTTAAGATTATCTACTAACCATTTCTTTTTCAAATATTATTTGATAACAATATGGACAATACATACCATTATTATCAGCTGGTGGAACAACTATTTGTTTTAATCTCCATCCATTTTTTGCTTCTTCGTTAATTATGTTTTTACACGCTTAAAAATGGTCACCTTTTTTCACTTTAAAACCTTGCTTTAATGGTACTTCTATAAATTTATATTCAAACATCTTTTATTCCCCCTATTTTTAATATAACTATATATCTTCTAGTTTATTAGTACTTTTTTCATTATCACAAAATTTATCCAATGTTGCGCTTATCTAAACCTTTTTGTATTAATTTATAAGCTATTTAAATATACTGAAATAAATGCCACTTGTAGTTCACTAACGTCTTTCTTAAAAAGTACATGATCTTGATATATTTGATCCCTAATAATTTTGTGAAATCATGTAATCCTATTATAGCGATTTCTTTTTCTATCATTACTTCCCTTGCTTATTTCATTATATCTTTCTACATCTTTACTATATCTTAAAAACCCTTCTTTTATCAATTATTTTATTTAAAATTAGTCTGTAGTCATCTTTTCTTACTAGCTTTTTTCTTACATTAGGAGTCTCCTATAGTTACAATATCGATTATATTAAAATGTACCTTTGTGTATGATTTTTCTTAGAACTTTCAATAATTGATTTTAATAAAATG
>NZ_JAWDJM010000199.1:0-520 GCF_032465715.1 Paraclostridium sp. MRS3W1
ATGCCAGCCTGTCACGCTGGAGGTCGAGGGTTCGAGTCCCTTCCAGGTCGCCAAATAATTAAATACGCGGGAATATGGCTCAGTTGGTAGAGCAATTGACTGTTAATCAATGGGTCACAGGTTCGAGTCCTGTTATTCCCGCCAACTTAATTAAAAATGAATAAACTAATAATGTGGGAATATGGCTCAGTTGGTAGAGCAATTGACTGTTAATCAATGGGTCACAGGTTCGAGTCCTGTTATTCCCGCCAATATGCTAGTGTGGCTCAACGGTAGAGCAGCTGACTTGTAATCAGCAGGTTGTAGGTTCGATTCCTATCACTAGCTCCAACGTGGAGGATTTCCCGAGCGGCCAAAGGGGGCAGACTGTAAATCTGTTGTCACTGACTTCGGTGGTTCGAATCCACCATCCTCCACCAACTTAATAATTTGCGCGGATGTGGCGGAATTGGCAGACGCACCAGACTTAGGATCTGGCGCCTATGGCGTGGGGGTTCGACTCCCTTCATCCGAACCCCGG
>NZ_JAWDJM010000200.1:0-7043 GCF_032465715.1 Paraclostridium sp. MRS3W1
GCTACACCTTGTATAATATTTAAGTGAATAATCCCAAATATCAAAGCTGAATATACTATAGCTTTTATAGGTCTATTACTAAATTTTTCTAATAACTTTCCAAGTAAAATTTTTCTAAAGATTAATTCCTCAATTATAGGACCTATTATAATAACTTGAATACTAATTACTATCGTATTTATGATAGTAGCATTTTGCATATATGTATTGAAAACATTTTTAGATGGAACTATATGTAAATATAAAATCCAATTTGATATTATAACACTTTTCACTAAAACAAATCCTAAAATCATGCATATACAACTCACCATACTTTTTTTAAATAAAAACTTACTTTTACTTTCATTAAACTCCTTATTTTTCCCCGGAAATATTTTTTTCGATATTTTTAAGCAAATAAAAATTATTAAAACATCACAAATTCCTATAATCAACGAAATTAAGTTTGTATTCATAATAATTCCCCCTTTTTTATATTCATTTTAATTATATACTCAAAGTCCTTATATGTACAAATAGGATTATAACTCACAAGTTTCCATAAGTTATAATCCTATTTATTAGAATAATGATAATTGATTCTTATCACTCATATTTTCTAAAGATCCATGATTTGTTAAAGTTTCAATTACAGTTTTTGAAATTTTAGTTCTCTTTCTAAGATCTTCTTTAGATATAAATTCTCCATTATCCCTTTCATTTTGAATATTTATTGCTGCATTCTCTCCTACCCCTTGTAGCGCTATCATAGGTGGCAATAAAGTTTTTTCACCTACAACTTGGAAATTTTTAGCATCCGATTTATATATATCAACCGGTATTATCTTTATACCTCTTGCATACATTTCAAGAGCAACTTCTAAAACTGTTAGCATATTTTTTTCTTTAGTAGTTGCTTCATTTCCTAACTCTTCAATTTCTCTTATTTTTGATTTTATCGCCCCTAATCCTTTTACAATTAAATCTGCATCAAAATCTTCTGCCTTAGTTGTAAAATAAGTTGCATAAAAAGCTTCTGGATAATGAACCTTGCAATATGCAAGTCTAAATGACATCATTACATATGCAACAGCATGCGCTTTAGGGAACATGTATTTAATTTGCTGGCATGACCATATATACCACTCTGGGACATCATTTTTTTCCATTTCTTCTATATGCTCAGGCTTTAACCCTCTACCTTTTCTAACACTCTCCATTATTGTAAAGGCCATTTTAGGAGGTAATCCTTTAAATATAAGGTAGTTCATTATATCGTCACGAGTAGATATAACATCTTTAAGACCTACTATTTCCTTCTGGACTAACTCTTGAGCATTATTTAGCCAAACGTCAGTACCATGAGAAAGCCCAGATATACGGACAAGCTCTGCAAATGTAGTTGGCTTAGTATCAAGTAACATTTGTCTAACGAACTTAGTTCCAAACTCTGGTATTGCTAGTGACCCTATTGGACAATTTATTTCTTCTGGTGTTACTCCTAATGCATCTGTTGATGTAAATAATGACATAGTTTCTTTATCATCTAATGGTATTGTTGTAGCATCTATTCCTGTTATATCTTCAAGCATTCTTATTATGGTAGGCACATCGTGCCCTAGTATGTCTAGTTTAAGTATTCTACCACTTATAGAGTGATAGTCAAAGTGAGTAGTTATTACTCCACATGAAGTATCATTTGCAGGATATTGTATAGGCGTAAAATCATACACATCTTTATAATGAGGAACAACCATAACTCCACCAGGATGTTGCCCTGATGTTCTTTTTACTCCTGTACATCCATTCGCTAACCTTAATGCTTCTGCTGAGGTAGTGTTTATATTATTTTCCTCTATATATTTTTTAGCATATCCAAATGCTGTTTTTTCTGCTACTGTACCTATGGTTCCAGCTCTATAAACATATCCTTCACCAAATAATTCCTCTGTATATTTATGAATTATTGGCTGATAATCACCAGAGAAGTTTAAGTCTATATCCGGTTCTTTATCTCCTTCAAATCCTAAGAAAACTTCAAACGGTATATCATGACCATCTTTTTTTAGAGGTCTTCCACACTTTGGACAATCTTTATCTGGTAAGTCTGCTCCTGATCCCCACTCTCCTATTTCATAAAAATAAGAATATTTACATTCTTCATTTTCGCATATATAGTGGGCAGGTAATGGATTAACTTCTGTTATATCACTCATAGTCGCCGCAAAAGATGATCCAACCGATCCCCTAGATCCAACTAGATATCCATCTCTTAATGATTTAGTAACAAGTTTTTGAGAAATGATGTACATAACCGCATACCCATTTCCAATTATAGAGTTTAATTCTCTATCTAATCTTGCTTCAACTACTTCTGGCATAGGATCTCCATAAATTCTTTTTGCCTTTTCATAGCACATTTCCCTAAGTTCTACATCAGAACCTTCTATTACAGGTGGATATGTATCATCCGGAATTGGTTTTATATCCTCAATCATATCTGCTATTTTATTAGTATTTGCTACAACTACTTCGTATGCTTCTACTGGATCTAAATAACTGAATTCTTCTAGCATCTCATCTGTAGTCCTAAAATGAAGATATGTTTCTTCCTCATCTACTTTAAACCCTTGAGAATTTTTCAAAACTTTTCTAAGAACAGCTTCATGCTTATCTAAGAAATGTACATCTCCTGTAGCTACTGGTATTTTATTAAACTTCTTAGCTATATTGATTAATTTTCTGTTTAACTCCCTTAATTCTTCTTCGTCTTTAACTTCACCTTTTTCAATCATGAACCTATTATTATCAATTGGCATAACTTCTATATAGTCATATAAATCTATTATCTTTTCTATTTCTTCGTCTGGTAAATTTTTCTTAACAGCTGCGAATACTTGTCCTGCTTCACATGCAGACCCTATTATTAAACCTTCTTTATGCTTTTCTAATACACTCCTTAATATCCTAGGAGCTCTGTAAAAATGATTTACATGTGCATCTGATACAATCTTATATAAGTTTTTTAATCCAGTATAATTTTTAGCAAGTAAAGTTATATGGTTTGTTGCAATCTTTGTATAATCAAGGCCTCCAAGTTTTTCATTTACATCACTTAACTTTTCAACACCTTCTTTTTTAAGCATTTCTAAAAATTTTATAAATATATGGGCTGTAGCCTCTGCATCGTCTACTGCTCTATGATGGTTCAAAAGAGGTATTCCTAATGCTTTAGCAATAAGATTCAATCTATGTCTTTTTAACTGTGGTAATAAAACCCTAGCTAAAGTCAACGTATTCACACTCTTATTTTTAAACTCTAGACCTTGTTCTCTACTTTTTTGGGATATAAATCCCATATCAAAATCAGCATTGTGTGCAACTAAAACATCGTCACCTACAAATTCTAAAAACTTAGGCAAGATAGTCTCTATCGTTGGTTTATCTGCTACTAAGTCATTAGTAATTCCTGTTAATTCCTGTATTTTATACGATATGTCCGTTTCAGGATTTACCAACTCACTAAATCTATCTACAACTTTAAAGTTTTCGATTTTAACAGCACCAATCTCCGTTATCTTATCATTTGTATTAGAAAATCCAGTAGTTTCTATATCAAATACTACAAAACTTTGAGATAGTTCTTTATCATTTGGATCTTTTATTATAGGAACTTCATCTTCTGCTAAATATCCTTCAACACCATAAATAGCCTTTATACCATGTTTTTTAGCCGCGTCCATAGCCTCTGGAAATGCTTGTACCACTCCATGATCTGTTATAGCTATTGCAGGATGACCCCATTTTGCAGCTCTCTCAACTAATTTTTTTGTTGGACATATAGCATCCATTGATGACATTTGAGTATGAGCATGAAGCTCAACCCTTTTAACGTCTGACTTATCTATACGTTCTTCTTTAACTTCTTGTTTTATCCCACTTATAGTCATAGTTAGTTCTCTCTGATAGTTATCATACAGTGCGTCACCTTTTATTTTTAGGTAAGCACCTTTAGTTACTGAATCTATAACTTTATCTTTATTCATATCATTTAAGAACAGCTTACAACTTATTGAACTTGTGTAGTCTGTTACTGCTGCTATTAAAAGAACTTTACCATTTCTTAACTCTTTTAATTCAACATCAAAAACTTCACCTATTACACAAACAGTTCCTGAGTTAGGGTTTAATCTATTTATTTTTTCAACTGGAGCATTTACATTTTCTCCATAAATATATTCTTCTTTTGATAAAGCTGCTATAGCTTCATTTCCTTCCATTTCAGCTTCATTTTCATCATCTAATTCTAATGATTCTGCTATTCTTTCTTTTACCATTTGTTCAACTAAATTATCATTTTTCATAATTAACTTTTCTACATCAGGTCCTCGATTAACAGATTTTTCAAAAACTATGTCTATTTCGATTCCAGCCTCTTCTGCTAATACATTTTTTAAAACCTGTATAGCATTTTGATTTGTAAGTCTCCTATAAAATAAATCTGATGGTAACTTTATTTTTAATGTATCATCTATACACATATACTCAACTTTTTTCACCCAACCACTTAGTGATGGACATAAATTAATTAATATATGTAGTATATTTGACCAATATTTTTTTATGATATCTTTTGTTTTCTGTTTTTCTAATTTAACATATCTTACTTTAATTTTCACATCACTAAAGTAATCAAGCTTTTCCTTAATTTCTTCTCTTAGCATGTCTGTGTATATATAACTTATTATATTTTTTGAAGATAAATATATATATATTATTTTTTCTTCCTTAAAGTATATTACTTTTGTTACATCTACATCTGCTAATTGTTTGTTTAAAATATTATTTTCTATTTCAAGTTTTTCTAAATAATCTTTAATAGTTTCCATAAGAAGTTCCCTCCTCTCCATCAAATTATTATATCATATATACTACTTTTTTTATTAGGATTAGCTACAAAATATATATTTTTTAATAATATATTAGTAAGTAAGTTAGACGACACATTTAAGGTGGTGATTTCATGGATAACGTTGATAGCGTTTTAATAAATAAAATTTTACTTTCTTATGAAGATTTAGGCGAAAAAAAAATAATAAAAGAAATTGTAAAAAGTGTAAATGTTAATAAAAAATTATATATGCTTTATTTTAAAAAAAGATTCATACCTATATGTACGCTGCCTAGGTTAAGACTTATACTAGTTTCAAAGCAGGGATTTGTATCTTTTTGTTATAACTTTTTTTCATTCTTACATTCTAAGAACATTTTTTTAAACATATCTAGTAAAAACATTTTTTCTATAGCTAAATTTGTTATATATCATGAGATTGGCCATATACTTGATTCAAGCATAGATGCTAGCAGGGCTGAATACAGTCAATTAATCAAAATATTTATAAATAAACTTGTTGAATATGATATAGATATAGATATAGAAAATCTTCACAAAAAAAGCTTGCCGGTTGATTTAGAGGAATGTGTTATAAATCTAAAGAAAAATCTTATAAATAGAGAGTCTATAGCTTGGTCTATAGCGCATAGACTTATAGACTTCGAGGATAAAAATGAAGAGTTTATTTTTGATAATATGAGAGAGTATGCATTAGCTACTTATAATTTTGGCAATATAAAAAATATTATTAGTGAAAACAACATAGATGTTTTTTTAAAGTATAAAAGAATTGCGTAAAAAAATGAGGGTAGCCCCTCATTTTTTTATTTTTTATGAACTGGAACTTCATAAACTAAATTGCTAGTTGTATCATACATTCCTACCAATTTATTCATTACTCCTGATATAGCATTTGCCCAGTTTACATCTGTAGCATATTGATGCCATAAATTTTCATAGCTCCATCTCATTTTATATAAAGTGTTTTGTCCGTATTTACTACTATGTATGTAATTTGAAGATAACCACTTAGCTGAACCATCTATAGTTTTTTCAACTGTTGTCCATCCATTTTTATATGCAGCTTCAGCCCCTGAAAGATTTGCAGTTCCATCGAATGCTCCAATTCCAAAGAAGTTATAAACTTTTACAGGCTGAGGTAGTGGTTTTCCTTGATAAGATGTTAAAACTTGTCCTTGTGCAAGAGTAGATCTTCCATAACCTGTTTCTAGCATAGAATGTCCTACTAAGTATACTAAATCTATATTATGTTTCTGCGCAGCATTTATAAATGCTTGTCCTTGATTATAGAAAACATTAGAGCCTCCTGATGTAGGACTTAAACTATTTAAATATCCATTTAATTCACTTGCAGTTATTCCACCTTTATAGCTATCTAATCTTAAAAATTGTAGCATACTACTCTTGCTACCTGTAAAGTTACTTGGGTTTATATAGTGTTCTATATCAGATCTACTAGCTTGTACAAACCCACGTGATGCTATCATATTTCCATTACCTTTCGTAACTTGTTGGTTAACATGTTGTGTTAAAGTATAGCTTACAGGTGTATTATTAACTGTCGCTCCATCTACAACCTCAGAGCTACCTCCTCCACCTGTGCTTCCTCCACTATAGTCTTTTAAGTAGTCACTTGATACGTAACCTTCTTTTCCATTGAATTTAATTTTTGACCATCCATTACTTTCTGATATTACCTCTACTACTTCATTTTGTCTTAGAGATCCTATTTTACTACTACTTGTTGATGGTCCACTTCTTACATTTAACGATGTTGCTGTTACTATTTTATTATTACTTGGATTTGGATTTTCACTTCCTCCACCAGTATTTCCACCATCAGAATCTTTTAAATATGCACTTGATACATATCCTTCTTTTCCATTGAATTTAATCTTTGACCATCCATTACTTTCTGATATTACTTCTACTTTATCATTTTGTTTTAATGATCCTATTACGCCATTACTTGTTGATGGTCCACTTCTTACATTTAACGATGTTGCTGTTACTATTTTATTATTACTTGGATTTGGATTTTCACTTCCTCCACCAGTATTTCCACCATCAGAGTCTTTTAAATATGTACTCGATACATATCCTTCTTTTCCGCTGAACTTAACTTTCGACCAGCCATTACTTTCTG